>NZ_BAAHSH010000047.1:0-45500 GCF_054660755.1 Faecalimonas hominis | reverse complement strand
GAAAAAGTTTCATACTCTCCAATCCCTTAATTTATACGCATTTCTAATTATTCAATAATTGTAGCAACACGTCCTGAACCTACTGTACGTCCACCTTCACGATATCAGACCAGTGTATTGCAGTGTGCAAATGGTGATTTTTCGTGTAATTCGAGAGGAAAAATCCAGATTTTCCGCTGTGTCCGTGTGGTTTTTGGGGATTTTGTTATCATGGTGTTATCACACATTATTCTTTTCCAATCTCTGCAAATAATAATTCATCATTATGCAAGATGTATCTTTATTTATAACCTCACGTTCAATAGGTATTCCATAAACCTCATATTTTTCATCATATTTCCAACATAAAAAATATCCATGCCTGCATTTTTTATATTCTGTGACATTATGCCCTCTTTCTATTCTATCTATTGCTTTTTCAATATTGTTACTATCTTGATACTTTATTTTCAAATCAGCTTTCCCTACATAATGTGATAATTTCCCAACAAAATTTTTATCATATGCCCAATCATCAATATTATCTATGCTCATTTCAACTTGTTGTGCATTTGAAGCGAGATAATCTAATAAAACTTTTACTTCTCCATTTAACAATTTCCGTGATGAAAACATTTTCATTTGAAGCTCTTCTATTTCTTTTTGTTCCTTATTCTTCTTGTAATCAGCATTTTTTATCAAATCCACCAAATCATCAACTTCTTCTAAGCAAGCTCCATTATATGGCTCATCTTGTACCGTCTTCCTTTTCCAATGTGTTCGCAATACTTTCTTATTATTTATCTGCCTAATAATTTCATCTTTATATTCTAATAATATCTCACTATATTTCTTTTTTGTTGCTGTGATATCTATATCCCAACCATTCGTGCTAACAAAAACTTGCAATGGAATCTTTATAAACACCACATACACACTTTCAATTCCATCTATTGTCAAAAGCTCCTGTGATTCAGTTCTTATTCCATCAGCAATTCGTGCTTCAGAATATTCATCCTGGAAGATCTCTTGAATATCCTCGAATTTGCTCACTATAACTTTCATATCTTCTGCCTGAATAAGTGGTTCTAATTTATTATCATCAACTAATATTTTTTCCACAACTTGATATCTGGTAATATCATCTAATATTTTTCCTTTAAAAGAATCCATATAGATATCCTTCATAATATCTTGCTGTTTCTCAACTCTCTCCAAATTACTTAATGCTTGCTCACCCTTTTTCAATAATACACAAATATCAGAGGACACAGATATCAAATCTTTCACATGCAAGTCAGCAAGTGTAACATCCAATAATGACCTAGTAATTCCTAAAATTTTCGCAATTTCATCCACCTGATGAACGCCTATCGAAACAATTTGTAATACTTTTTCCTCTACTAAATTTAATTTTACAGTTTTTCTTTTTGTGATTTTTAGTGCATATTTATAAACTGGTAAGTACACCTCATCATCAAACAAAAATTCATATCCATCATTTTGCCTAACAATATTTGTTATCCATTTATGAATTAGATTTTCTTTCAAACAACTTTCCTCCATCACATTGTATAATTTCACATTTTTCTCCTTCAGAGATATAATCAATTATTTCTACAAATTTATTATCCTGATCATCAAAATTATAAAAAAAGTTCTTATCCCCACATATAATCAGCAATTTTTTTGCTCTAGAAAAAGCTACATTAACTCGTTCCTTTTCTTTTTGAAATCCAATAGAATCTCGTGTTCTTACAGTACTATAAATTATAATATCATTTTCTCTTCCTTGAAATGCATCCAAAGTATTAATATCAATCCTTGATGCTATTTTATCAAGCCCTGTAGCCTTAATAGATTTTCTCAACAGCTCTTTTTGTCCACTATATCCTGTTATAATTCCTATATCTAAACCATTCAATTCGCCAGTTGTTTTCAAATCGTCTAATATTTCTAAAGTAATTCTTTTTTCTTCTTCGTTTATATATGAACCACCTTTTGTTCTTTTCTGTGATTTTTTCTCATTTGCAGAAGTATCAAACCACACTATTGATTTTCCTCTATATCTACTCAATCCATGCTGTTTTTCATCGTCATTGCATCCCGTATCAATAATTCCATTATAAAATACTTTGCTTATCAAATTTCCTATATTTTCAATCATTCTATATTGAGTAGTCAAAATCTGTTTATGTGTATCTGGCAATGAATTATATAAAATGTCAAATAATCTATAGTCCGGATTTTTAGTAAGCTTGGCCAGTGTTGGCGATACCTCTGCATCTGCATATGCCGGTAACTGATTTTGATCACCTACCAATATTATTTTTTTTGCTTTTATAATCGATACCAGTAATTCTGGAGTTGTTGCTTTAGCAGCCTCATCGATAATTACATAATCAAATGACATATCTTTTATCACTTCGTTAGATAAAAAGCCAACACATGTTCCAGCAATGACTACTGCACTCCGAATCATTTGATAATCTAAGCTGTTTTGATCTACTAATCGCTTTAACCAATCTTCTTGAATTTGCTTAACTGCTTCCCATTTTTTTGACTCATTTTTATCTGCTATATTGTCTATTAAATCCTTTTTCTTCTTTATATACTGTTGAACATTATTTCTAATTCCAGAAACCAATTGCTCCCTATGTGCAGCAATGGTATATTTTTTTGCAATCTCTTCTGAAATGTTTTTTTCTGCACCAATTCTTATTATATCTAAAGGATTATCAATAACTTTTCCTAATCCTTCTAAAATATTATCAACTGCTGTATGCGACTGTGAAACAATGAGTATTTTAGGACTATCTGTCATCTTTATATCTCTTTTTATAATTTGCCCAACTATTTCTTTTATAACAGATGTCTTACCTGTTCCTGGAGGTCCCTGAATCAAACAAATATTCTCTGTATTTAAAGCCTTCATCACAGCTTGTTGTTGTGATTGATTTAATACTTTTGAGATAAAATTAGGTTGTGCAATTGTTTGTATTTCTTCTGGTTCATCCAAACACAAAATAATATCTTTTAAACTCCTAGCAGAATATTCGTCTTTTTTCAAATCAAAGATTGCTCTAAGTTGTCGATTATATGCCTTGGTTTTCGCACGAAAATCTTCCATTAATGGTATTTTTTTGTTCAACAATGCTCTTACCGTAGGCTTCAGTCTTCCTTTCTGCAGTGATAAGATAATTTTTACTGATTCATCATCGCATACAACTTCTTCAAAATTTCCCACTTCTGTATAAATAGTTCCATTTGATCCTTTATTTTCCACAACAAACCTAGTCGGTGGTGTCAATTCATCAATTGATTTTTTCTTACAATCCGTCAAATCAAAAACAAGTTGGCTACCGTTAATTTCATATCTATTATACTTAATAATCGCAGATTTCCCTTTTTCTGTCTCAACAGATTCAGTAAGACCCCTTTCCCAACCACCAAACAATCTATCAAATTTTTCTTCTTGTAATTGATATTGTTCATTAGTATCTTGGTGATTTTTAAACATAACAATAAGTTTGTAATTGTCTTTTGAATCATATCCATTATCTCTGGTATTTAAAACGAAAGATATTTGTCCTACAATCCTAAAGCTTCTTTTAATATTTATATTTCTTCTATCTGCAGTAATGTTTCCAATGTACATAACATATATTTTCTGATTACTTTCATCATATCCACATTTTAATACCAGTTTTGCACCAGTAATTATATACTGCTGTTTTTTTATGTCATAATAACCATATGATTGCTTAAATTCCTTTTTGAGAAATGAATTGGTAAACTGTACCATCGTCATACTTTCCTCAACTATTGAATTTCTTTTTAATTGCAACAGTTTTCCGGAATCAATTGCAATGCTATAACTATAACTTGACGTATTAAGATTTCCTATCAGACGCTCTAAAACTTCAATTGCATTTTCCAGAGAATCCGGTCTATTTTCAGGTTTTTCTTGAACTAACGATAATAAAATATCTTTTATCTCTCTTCGTCCAGTCCACTTATCAATGATACTATTAATATCATGTTTGTTTTTTTCTTCTGGTATAAAAATTTCACTCATTATTATTCCTATCGAATAATAATCACATTTCTCTGTTATATTTTTGCCCAATATAAGTTCTGGTGCAGAATAGCCTTCTGAATATAACGGCATAGTAGTTTCAGAATCCATAACCGTTTTTATTTTGCTTGTTCCAAAATCAATTAATGTAACCTTATCTGCACATTTATCATAAATTATGTTTGAAGGCTTTAAGTCTCTATGAATCACATTATTCGAATGGGCATTGTTTACAGCTTGCAAAATTTGAAGGCATATTTCATATTTTTTTAGTTGTGTACATCTATTCCAATTTATATGATCCAAAGTTTCACCAGGAACATAATCCATAAGAATGCCACCATAGCATTCGTTCCCCTTAAAAGGATACAATTCTGTACTGCTATCTCTTAACTTTACTATTCCATCACAAACATTTAATGTTCGTAAAGCTTCAATTTCTCTTTTAAAAATTAATTTTTGCAAACCATTTTCAATCTTCGGAAAGCACTTAAGCACATACAACTTTTCTTTATTTTGCGGTTTCACTTTAAATACAATATTTCCCCACGAAGAAGATTTATGTAATAGTTCCACCACTTCATAGTTCATGATAATTTTTTCATCCATTGCCTTCTCCATCTTTCACCTCCGGAATATGCTTTTATTTCTGCATTTTTTTTACATATTCATATATTCGCTTAAGCATTCCATCTTTATCTTCTCCTAATTCTCCACGAATTTTGTCACCAAATCCCATATATGTATTAAATCCAAGCATATATACAGCCATTGCCATAGATAATTCACCGTTTTCATCACCATACAATGATGCCACTTTTCTCAATTCATCAATAACCGTATCGTGTGGTACTTCAACACCGCCTTCTTCATTTACAACAGAATTGATTACCTCCGGCAATGCCATACACATCTTATAAAATGCATCTTCTTCACCAGTGAGAATTGCATAAAACTGATCCATACTCACACGACGAATCAATCTATGCTGTACATTTTTCCCATCAACTTTTGTTGACCATTTTATATTCTGTGATTTCTTTGCAATTGCTTCAACTAACAGACACGCACAATCATCGTCTTCCAGAATCTGTCCTTGCATTTTTATATATGTTTTTGCAGAAGATGCAGAGTTCATTGTATTATGTTTGTTCTTCATTTCTACATATATTGTATGTACAATATCTCCATCTGGCATTTGTATTCCATCTGGATTTCTGTAAATAACATCCCAGCCTGCTTGTGGGACTTCGCAACCTTTGAAATAAGAAAAAATATTCTGATGAAAATATCCTATATCATTATTATTAGACTTATCTCTCTGCCGGAAAATTTCATTATTTACAATTTCTTCCCAGCTTGTACGATACACCGATTTATCAAAAATCAACTTGATTGGATCAATCAGGTTACTATTGAACCGCTTCAAATCATACGATTCCAGTTTTTCTCCATATTTCATAATCGTTGCACGCACATGCTTCTTAAAATCTTCTTCTGATATAAAATCTAAATTCCACGCCATTTAATTTACCCCCTCTAATGATTTATGTATCTCTAGCCCAATTTCATATGCTAAATTGACAGGAACAGCATTTCCAACCTGTTTATACTGAGATTGAACACTTCCACAAAATTGCCATTCATCTGGAAATGTTTGACATCTTGCATTCTCACGTACCGTAAACGGTCTTGCTTCCAATGGATGACATCTTTCTGTTTGCTTCTGAGACGGTGAAGTCAATACCGTCAATGACGGTTCATCCAGGCTCATTCTCCTAAGAATCCCTGTTCTTCCGCCTTCCATATCCCAGCAACTTTTCATATATGCTTTTGCAATCTCCGGATCAATATCTCTCCAATATCCTCCAGGTGGAACCAATTCAAATATTTTCCTTTTATTTTCTCCATATGGTACCCCTGGTCCTTCTGGACAATCCAACAAAACATCTCTCAAAACAGGCTTATAATCATGTTCTTTTGGAAATGAGAATGAAACTTTTCCCACTAAATCATTTCTAATTCCAACAGTGATTAGTCTCTCTCTTTTCTGCGGCACACCAAAATCCCACGCATTTAAAATCTTTTTCTGAATGGTATATCCCGCCTGTTCAAAAATATTTGTTATTGTTGCATATGTTCTTCCCTTATCATGAGTCAGCAATCCTCGAACATTTTCAAATAAAAACATCTTTGGCTGTAGTTTTTGTAAAAAAGTTGCATAGTGATAAAAAAGTGTTCCTCTTGCATCTTCAAGTCCTAATCTTTTTCCAGCATAAGAAAAAGCCTGACACGGTGCTCCTCCCGATAATAAATCCAGTTCTCCCTTTTTTATACCAAAATAATTTTCCAAATCCAAACAAGATATATTAGCTATATCATCATGAATAACTCTCCAGTTCGGCCTATTGGTTTTCAAAGATTCTGCAGCATCTTTATCAAACTCTATTAGTCCCAATGGTTCAAATCCAGCTTTTTCTATCCCCAAAGCCAAACCTCCAGCTCCTGCAAACAGTTCTATAGTTGTAAATGCATCACTATCGATTTGTGGTGATTCTTCTTTTTTTATCTCTACAACATCTTCTATCTTGCAATTTAATGTAAAACATATTTTTTCTATTGATTCAAATGAAACTGGCTCATTCTTTCCTAATCGAGCTAATACATTAAAACTTATTCCTGACGCTTCCTTCAATTCTGTGCGGTTCATTTTTTTATCTATCAGTAATTTCCATAATTTGTCATAACAAATCGCCATTAAAATTCCTCCAAAATCAAAAATAGTACAACTCATATTTTATCATATCCCACAATTAGCAACAAGCAATTTTCTCACCATATCGTTAGATTTTCTCTCGTATGTTTCTTATCCCGTTTGCTATTTCTCCTGTTTTTTGATAATATATTGTCATCAGTTCAGTTAGAAAGAAGGTACCTATATGTCGCGCGATTCCGCTACTGTTTCAAACAATATGCGTAAGATCCACAGTAAAGATACTTCCATAGAACTCTTACTCCGAAAAGCTCTATGGTACAAAGGTTATCGCTATCGCAAAAATTATAAAGCTCTCCCTGGTTCTCCTGACATTGTTCTTACCAAATATAAAATTGCTATTTTTTGCGATAGTGAATTTTTTCACGGAAAGGATTGGGAAATTCTCAAGCTTCGTCTTGAAAAGGGTAAGAATCCAGACTTTTGGATCAAAAAAATTGAGCGAAATCGTAATCGTGATTATGAAAACGATAAAAAACTTCTATTTCTAGGCTATACTGTCCTTCACTTCTGGGGGCAAGACATTTCCAAACATACAGATGAATGTTTACAGGCCATTGAAGAAGCCATTTGGGATACAAAATTTTCTGATACAACCACTGACTATGATATATCTGAAGAATAACCCCTCCTATACAGGAGGCTGTCCACAACGCCTGCAGACAGCCTCTTTCCTACATAAAGATTATATTTTTATATACTATTTCTTCGGCAGTTGCTTTGATATTATTCCTCCTCCTCACCCATTCCATCTGATCCCGCATCTTCAATTCTTCCGTCACTCCCCACCGTTCAGCCATCTGCTCCACCAGCATCTCAACTTTTTCTCTTGCTTCTTTGTCTACCTGATTCAGATACTCCGTCAGTTTCCCAGTCAGTACCAGATATTGATACTTGGCACTCCTGTGTTCCTTCAGAAACTGCTTTCGCATTATTCCATATTTTCCATATACCGGTTCTTCCTCATTGAGTTCCAAATCTGGCAGATAATAATCTCCATGCAATGTGTAGCTCAGTCCATTCTTTTTATCATAAATTTGTTTCTTCATATTCCTACAACTCCATTCCTCTGTACTTTGCTTTATTCTTCTTAATTTGTGCATTGTGTTCTTCATTTCGTTCTCTTGCCCATTGTATGCGGTCACCTATTTTTTTCGGCATCTGCTCTTTTTGCTTTTTCACTTCAAGTTCCGCCTGCATTCGGATATCGTCCTGCACCAATCTTTCTACCATATCTTTTCCTAACATGCGTAAAAGTCGATTGTATCTGTCTGCAAGTCCTTGCAGTATTTCTTTTTCACTGGATAATTTCTGATAATCTTTCTGAACTTCTGCCAGTTCCTTTTTTGTTTTTTCATGCTCTTGCTTTTTCTTCTGAAACTTACTTTTCCAACTATCTCTTTCTCTTGTGAGTTCTTTCACCTGTGCAGCCATCGCACCGATTTTGTTTTTCATTTCAATGAATAATGGTTTTATTTTCTTATCCCGGTAAGTTACCGCACGTTCCAATGCTGTAGCTTCCGGCAGAAATGTTTTGATCATTCCATATTCTTTTATTTCCTTACTGACATTATCCATCACTGGTTGCAGGAATTCTCTTCTGTCTTCAAGTTTTTTCAATTCCGTTTCTGCTTTCTCCGCACGTTTTTCCGCTATCTCTTTATCTTTCTGGAACTGAATTTTTTCTTCTTCCAGTAGCTTAATATCTGCCCTTGCTTCTGCAATCTGAGAAGCCAATCCTTCATTCTCCACTGTCAGATTTTCTTTTTTCTGCTCCAGTTCCTGCACTTCCTTTTTGCGTTCTTTTTTCTTGAAATTGTAAACATCCAGATGTTCTTCATGTGTGCCTTTCTGTTCCCATTCAATTCCATGCTGTTTTGCGATTTCAGCCAGCACTTCCTTTTCATGATTTATCCACTGATTCAGTTCTGTATCATGCTTATTTCCACCTTGAAATCCAAGACTTTTCAATGCCTGCTTCAGTGAAACTCTGGTATCCATTCCTTTTCCCTTCCAGTTGGTCACATAAGGAACAAAGTCAATATGCAGATGCGGAGTAGCTTCGTCCTGATGCAGATAGCAGCTAAATACCCGAAGTGTCGGATTCCGTTTCTGGAAGTCTTTCACATATTCGCCCAGTACCTTTACAGCCAGATTTCCTTCTGACGTTCCCACTGCCATATCCTCACAATTACCAATCTGGAATATCACTTCATGAAATAACTTCTCCTGTTTGCCCTGTCGGATTTTTTCATAATAATTTGCAATTTTCCGGTCCTTTCTTTTCCCGACATTATATCTCTCAACCGCATCGTCAAACAGCTCTTTATAAACTTCCTTCAGATTCTCATTCTTATAACAAATGTTCAGTTGTACTCTGTCCGGATCTACATTTTCTGCTACAAAATCCCGTCTGTTATGAGCCAGTGAACCGGCTCCGATCATGCCACTGATTGTTCGTTTCATCATAAATTTTCTCACCTCTTTTCTGTTTGAGTGCCAGATATGGCACATAATTTTTATTTACGCCAGACATGGCGATATTTAAGAAACTTTCGCCGGATACGACGGTTTTGTTACTTTTGTCAAAAGTAACGCATAAGCACTTTCGACAGCCGTACCGTCCATCAAAAGTCCCCTTGCGCCCTGCCGGGGGCATAACGTCCTTATGGACGTCTGTTCTGCACCGACCGAAGTGGATCATAAATCTGTTTATTCTGGTATCCTCGCCTGCACATATTCCAAATCTCCACAATAAGGCGTTCCCACCAGATACCATTCTCTTGCCAGATTCATCTCCATTCTGGTCTGTACCCATTCATCATCTACCAACACTTCCAGTCCTTCTCCACAGTGAAATCCTGTATCAATCCATAAATCCGATGCTAATAATCCATATCTACCATTGCTGCTGTTATATCCTAATCTTCCCTGTTTCATCATTTTCTGCTCCTTTCCAGTCTGTAAACGGAATTTGTAAACGGAGTTCAAAAGATTTTAAAAGTTAACGTTTTAAGTTTTTTCTTCAAGTTCCGTTTACATCGTTTACAATAATCTCTACTCAAACGGTATTTCCAACTGTTCCGGTACTTCTATAAATCCGTCTTTATCTTTCTTCACCGAATCTTCCATCCGTTTCCATGACCGCTGTATTCCATATTCCTTTCCGAATCGATGTGTGCCATGTGGTTTCCAGCCTTCAATCGCATTGTTCATAATATTGGCAATCTCTTTACCTTCCCACTGTTTCATTTC
The DNA here is from genome assembly GCF_054660755.1 of Faecalimonas hominis. NCBI lineage: Bacteria > Bacillati > Bacillota > Clostridia > Lachnospirales > Lachnospiraceae > Faecalimonas > Faecalimonas hominis. The sequence goes on along the minus strand of NZ_BAAHSH010000047.1, from coordinate 35,415 downwards.
TCCAGTTCGGTGCAATGCATCATCAAACAGAATTCTGGTGCATACATAATCGTCATCGTAGTCATCAAGAAATGCCTGTATGATTCCGGCATTGGTATCTTCCGGCATAAATTCTTTTTGCAGACGCTTTGCCTCTTCCTCAATTTCCTTTGTGAATCCTAAGAACACATTTCCCCGTCGATACAGTGCCATTGCCTCCGCCCAGGCCTGTTCGATATAAGCTTTGCTCTCTGCTTCATTATCCAGAATATGAACTTCTGCTTTCGACATATCTGTCATCACCGGAGCAAATCGTCTGTTTCCGGTTCTGTCCAGAGGAAGAAAATTCAGATCATTTGATGTTCCGCAAAATACACACTGTCTCGGTCTGTCTTCCGGGTGAACTTCATAAGGCACTTTATAAGTTTCTTTCTGTCTGCTCAGAAACGATTTTATCTGTTCAATATTCTTTGCTGTGATAGTTGCCTTCATTTCTCCCATTTCGATAATCCAGTGGTTCTGCAGTTTTCTGTAAATATTTTCATCGTCCAGATGATCCAGATTGTCGCTGAACCATTCTTCTTTTATCGCCAGATACTTGAAAAACGTGGACTTTCCGGCTCCCTGGCTTCCAACCAGACACAGCATAATATCATATTTTATTCCCGGTTCATAAATTCTTGAAATCGCTGCCAGCATGTGCATTTTCATTACTCCGATTGTATATTTGCTCTTTTCTGCTCCCAGGAAATGCGGAAGCATATTTTCTATTCTTGGAATTCCGTCCCAGACCAGACTCTCCAGATAATCCCTAATTGGGTGATATTTATTTTCATTGGAAACAATATCTATTCCTGCTTTGATCACACGCTCACTTGTCAGTTCATAATTTTCTTCCAGATACATCTTCAGATTATTTTCATCAGTATCTGTAACCGTAGGACTGTTATTCCTCCGCTCCCAGGGAACCTCTTTTACAATGTCCATTCTTCCAGAAAGTTCATTTCGTTTAATCGCTTTTTTCAATACCGGATCATTTTGAAGTACGGTTACACAATTTCTAATTGTCTGCTTTGTTCTTCCTTTATCCGTATGCTCCAACATATTATTGACATATTCTGTTGTAAGCATCTCCTCGTTCACAATATCTTCTAATTCCATTAAGGACTTCTCGCTGATATTCGTTAATTCTTTCTTCAATTTTTTCAACCTCCCTTCTCTTCATCTTGAAAAATTCTACAATTTCTTCTCCCGTTCCAAACATCAGCACGTCCAGATAGTCATTTATCTTTCTTTCATTTGCCAATGCCTCCGTAAATAACTCGTGCCATTCTTCTTCCGGTTCTGGTCTGTAAAACTCTTTCCAGAACTGAATCCATTTCAGATATCTTATCAGCACGTCTGTTGCATGTTTCAACCACTGCTCCAGTTTTTCTCTGATCATCACAACTTTAGGTTTCTTTGATATCAAAGTATTCCTGCTTTGGTGCGTCCTTTTGTATTTGTTTCTGTCTTCGATTTTTATATCCAGTCCAAAATCTTCTATCATCTTTTTCGCGGCTTCATACTGTGATATTCCAAATAACCTTGCTGTAAAATCTATCGCATCACCGCCCACTCCACATGCAAAGCAGTGATATATTTTATCTGCCTTCATACTTGGGTGTCGGTCTTTATGAAACGGACAACACGCCATTCCATTTCTTTTTACTTTAATCCCGTAATGCTCCGCAGCCTGTCTGGCTGTCACACATTCTTTTACCTGTTCAAATAATGTCACTTCTACCTCCTGCCCCTCCGGGCAAGTCTCTGATGAACAGATATTCGGGAATTGTTGTATCTTTCAGTTCGTGATATACTTAATCTGCCAAGATGATATATCAGTGAATCTGATTATCAGAGAACTTGCTCAGATATTTTGTCTGGGCTTTTTCTTTTTGTCTGTCAGTAGCCATAGTTCCACTCCTTATACGAATCTCCTTGTTGGGATAATGATAATTTCAAATTTGCTTCCATCCTCTAATTCAAGAAGAATCGCATAATCCGAATCTCGATCCGGTAAAATGGAACTTATCTTCAGCTTCTTACTGTAATTGAGCGTATCAAATATTTTTCTGACTACTTTCTTTGTTTTCATGCGTCTTTTCCTCCATATTTAACGTTTGTTGTCCAACATCTCAGCTACCTTTTTTTGCTGTGACGGATACAGGTGACCATAAGTGTTTAATGTCATCTGAATATCTTTGTGCCCCAGTCTTTCCTTGATGATCAGTGGCTCTACACCCTGATAAATCAGATATGCTACATGGCTGTGACGGATATCATGCACTCTGATTGGTTTTACACCGGTCAATGCTTCATATTTCTTGAGCCGTTTCTGCAGTGTTCTCGCCACAATCGGAAATAACCGCTGATTTTCCGGAAATCCATAATGCTTCTTCGCATACTCCTGCACCTCTTCTTTAAGAAAATTAGGAATATCAATAGTACGGACTGAATTTTCTGTTTTTGGAGTATCAATCACATCTCTTTTCCTGATCCGGTTATAAGTCTTATGGATATGCAAAAGATTACCACTCATATCAAAATCTGAAAGACTCAATGCCAGAAGTTCTCCTTCCCTGATTCCTGTCCAGAACAGGATTTCAAATATCAGATAATCCTCACTCTCTGGCTCAATCCCGGCGATAAAGCTGTCATATTCTGCTTTCGTCCAAAATTCCAGCTTATTAGCATCCGATTTCCCCATCTTTTTTACTTTCTTACATGGATTTTCCTTCAGATTGTAAATTTTCTGTGCATGATTAAACAGTGCATTTAACTGATTCTGAATCATACGCTCATAAGTCTTACTGTAACCTTTTTCCTGAATGGTGTTCTGCCACTGGATAATCTCTGCCGGTGTGATCTCATTCATTTTTCTTGTTCCAAAATACGGAACAATGTGCTTGTTCATCATGTGCTGCTTGTTACGGATTGAATTTTCTTTCAGTTCATTCTTTTTATCTTCAAAATAGACTTGAATAAAACTGTTCAGCTCCATTTTCATATCCGCTGCAGTCTTTCTTATGAATTCCTTTTCATAATTCAATGCTTCTTTCTTTGTCTTGAACCCTCTTTTCAGCTTCTGCGTTTTCTTACCTGTCCAGTCAATATAGCGGAAGCTCACATACCAGGTTCCCTGTGTTTTGTCCTTGTAAGCTGACATCTTAAAACCTCCTTCACACTGCTCTCTGAGAGCATCCATAAAATTTTGTTTCCCAGTAGGGACGTGGAATCTTTCCACGAACTGCCACATATCCTTCCTTTGCCAGTTCATCATTAAGCTGCTTCAGAATGGAATATGCTTTACTGCGTTTCACGCCTAATTCTTCCATGACATCATCAACAGTCATCATATAATTAGTTCTCATAGCGTCCTCCTTTCCAGTCACTTTTGTGACTCTTTCGTTGTTCTCTTATAATAATTCACTTTTGTGAATTTGTCAATAAACATTTGCGAATTTATTTTTTCCATTCCATCCTGTATTTTTGAAATCCTCGAAAATCAACCTCTTTCGCATCATTCACTTTTGTGCTAAAATAAAATCACAAATATCATTAAGGAGGCAGCATTATGGTTGGTAAAAAAATCCGGGCATTCCGGGAATTTAGAGGATACAGTCAAATACAGTTAGCCGAGCTGTCCGGCATTAACGTAGGAACGATCAGAAAATATGAACTGGGAATCCGGAATCCAAAACCGGATCAGTTAGAAAAGATAGCAACTGCATTGGGATTAAATGTAAGTGTTTTTCTGGATTTTAATATTGAAACAGTCGGAGATGTACTCTCCCTGTTGTTTTCTATTGATGATTCAGTGAATCTCTCACTTGCTGAGGCACCTGATCAGAAGGTTTCACTGACGTTCGATAATCCTACAATGCAGGACTTTTTCAGGAAATGGTGTCAATTTAAAAATGTCTATGAAAAGGAAAAAGCTGAAATATTAGCTATTAAAGATGAAGATAAAAGACAGGCAGAACTGGATAAGCTGAACGCTACCCAGGATGAATGGAAACTGCGTGCTATGGGAACTACGATAGGTTGTCATACCATCGTTAAGAAGGGTACTGAAGGTAATTCCATCAAGACATATGATCTGACATAATTTTTGCAAAAGAAAAAGAGCCCTTATGAGCTCTGAGTTTTTGGTGGTCTGGGTGGGAGTCTGCTTAGTATGTTAAACCGTGCAACCATTACACTTCACCATCGCATACTCCCAGACCAAATATTAATATATATTCTTTTCTCATCGAATCAAGTCCTTTCTTGCAAATATGTTTGACTGCATCATAAATCAATCCAGAAACTAGGCAATTCGACAATGCTCCCAATATTGGTTTGATGGTGTTTGGAATCGAACCAAATCCTGTTACTAACTATGTTATATTTATAGTATAACATAGTTTTAAAAATTGTCAATTTTCATATTTTGTTATCATTCTGTTATCACAAACGGTTGTCAGGACACTCTCCCGGCAACCGTTTTTCTATACTGTTCGTTATTCTTTTCCACTCTTTTTTATATTTCCAGGCAACAGAAAAACCCGTAGAACCGAAGTTCTACGGGTATCTTACGTTTGGACACAACGTTATCTTGCGATAACAAATCTATATTCAGATTGTATTACTCGATGATTGTAGCAACACGTCCTGATCCTACAGTACGTCCACCTTCACGAATAGCGAAACGTAATCCCTGTTCCATAGCTACTGGGTGAATAAGTTCGATTGACATTTCTACGTTATCTCCAGGCATGCACATTTCTGTACCTTCTGGTAAGTGGCAAACACCTGTTACGTCAGTTGTTCTGAAGTAGAACTGTGGTCTGTAGTTGTTGAAGAATGGTGTATGACGTCCACCTTCATCTTTTGTTAATACGTAAACCTGAGCTGTGAATTTTGTGTGACATGTAACACTACCTGGTTTAACAAGAACCTGTCCTCTTTCGATTTCTGTTCTCTGAACACCACGAAGTAATGCACCGATGTTGTCACCAGCCTGAGCTTCGTCAAGAAGTTTACGGAACATTTCGATACCTGTTACTACAACTTTACGTGTTTCTTCTTTGATACCAACGATTTCAACTTCGTCAGATACGTGAAGTGTACCACGTTCAACTCTACCAGTTGCAACTGTACCACGTCCTGTGATAGAGAATACGTCTTCTACTGGCATTAAGAATGGTTTGTCTGTAGCACGTTCTGGGTCTGGAATGTAACTGTCTACTGCAGCCATAAGTTCCATGATTTTATCTCCCCATTCTCCGTTAGGATCTTCAAGAGCTTTAAGAGCAGATCCCTGGATAATTGGAGTGTCATCTCCTGGGAATTCATATTCGTCTAATAATTCACGAATTTCCATTTCTACTAATTCTAATAATTCTTCATCGTCTACCATGTCACATTTGTTCATGAATACTACGATGTAAGGAACACCTACCTGACGAGAAAGTAAGATATGTTCTCTTGTCTGAGCCATAACACCGTCTGTAGCAGCAACTACAAGGATAGCACCGTCCATCTGAGCAGCACCTGTGATCATGTTTTTAACGTAGTCAGCATGACCTGGGCAGTCTACGTGAGCGTAGTGACGGTTTTCTGTTTCATACTCAACGTGTGAAGTAGAAATTGTGATACCACGTTCTCTTTCTTCTGGAGCTTTATCGATGTTTTCGAAATCTGTTGCTGTGTTACCTTCTACTCTTGCTGCAAGAGTTTTTGTGATAGCAGCTGTTAAAGTTGTTTTACCATGGTCAACGTGTCCGATTGTACCAATGTTAGCATGTGGTTTACTTCTTTCAAATTTAGCTTTAGCCATTTTGAATAATCCTCCTTAATTCTATCGCCCCTTTTTTAAGGGGCGTATTATTTATTTTTTTGTTTACTCGGTTATCTCTGATTATATTTCAAATCATGCAGATTTTCAAGTGTTTTTATTGTTTTTCCTATGACAAAACGGGAGTTTTTCCTATTTTGCTTTGTTTGCTAATACTTTTTCCTGTACGTTCTTTGGAACTGGTTCGTATTTCTCGAAGAACATTGAATAGTTACCACGTCCCTGAGTTCTTGAGCGTAAGTCTGTAGAGTATCCAAACATTTCTGATAATGGAACGTATGCACGTACGATTTTTCCACCGCCTAAATCGTCCATACCTTCGATACGTCCACGACGAGAGTTGATATCACCGATAACATCTCCCATGTATTCTTCCGGCATTGTTACTTCTACTTTCATGATTGGTTCAAGAAGTACCGGAGCGGCTTTTGCCATAGCGTCTTTAAATGCTAAAGAACCGGCAATGTGGAACGCCATTTCACTTGAATCGACTTCATGGTAAGAACCATCATAAACTGTTGCTTTGATACCTACTACCGGGAATCCTCCAAGCATACCGGATTTCATAGCTTCTTCAATACCTTCTCCTACTTTTGGAATATATTCTTTAGGAATAGCTCCACCTACTACTGTAGATTCAAAGAAGAATGTTTCTTCACCATTAACGTCTGTTGGTTCAAATTTAACTTTACAGTGTCCGTACTGTCCACGTCCACCTGACTGTTTTGCATATTTGCTGTCAACATCAACTGCTTTTGTGAATGATTCTTTGTAAGCAACCTGTGGTGCACCTACATTTGCTTCTACCTTAAATTCACGAAGAAGTCTGTCTACGATGATTTCAAGGTGAAGTTCACCCATACCGGCGATGATTGTCTGACCTGTTTCCTGATCTGTATGAGCACGGAAAGTAGGGTCTTCTTCTGCAAGTTTTGCTAAAGATTCACCAAGTTTACCCTGAGATGCTTTTGTTTTTGGTTCAATAGCTAACTCAATAACAGGTTCTGGGAATTCCATAGATTCAAGAATTACCGGGTGCTGTTCGTCACAGATTGTATCTCCTGTTGTAGAGAATTTGAATCCGATTGCCGCAGCGATATCTCCTGAATATACTTTGTCAAGTTCTTCTCTCTTATTTGCGTGCATCTGTAAGATACGTCCAACACGTTCCTTTTTGCCTTTTGTCGCATTTAATACATAAGAACCTGAGTTCATTGTTCCAGAATAAACTCTGAAGTATGCTAATTTACCTACGAATGGGTCTGTCATAATTTTGAATACTAATGCTGAGAAAGGTACTTCATCAGAAGATTCTCTTACAACATCGTTTCCGTCTTCGTCAACACCCTGAATTGCAGGAACGTCAACTGGTGAAGGCATGAATTCGATAACTGCATCAAGAAGTTTCTGAACACCTTTGTTTCTGTAAGCAGTACCACAGCATACAGGAACAGCTTCACAAGTACAAGTTCCTTTTCTTAACGCTGCTTTTAATGCTTCTGTTGATGGTTCTTCTCCTTCTAAGTATTCCATCATTAATTCATCGTCTAATTCGCAGATTTTTTCTACTAATTCTGTACGATATAATTCAGCATCATCTTTCATGTCTTCCGGGATATCTGTGATAGAAATATCATCACCCTTGTCATCATTGTAGATGTATGCTTTCATTTCAAATAAGTCGATGATTCCTTTGAATTCATCTTCTTTTCCGATTGGTAACTGAATGCAGATTGCATTTTTACCTAATCTTGATTTAATCTGTTCTACTGCTCCATAGAAGTTTGCACCTAAAATGTCCATTTTGTTGATGAAAGCCATTCTTGGTACGTTGTATGTGTCAGCCTGACGCCATACGTTTTCTGACTGTGGTTCAACTCCACCTTTAGCACAGAATACACCTACTGCACCGTCAAGTACACGGAGTGAACGTTCAACTTCTACAGTAAAGTCAACGTGTCCCGGAGTATCAATGATATTGATACGGTGCTCTAATGCACCTGCTTTTGGTTTACAGTTTTCCTGTAATGTCCAGTGACAAGTTGTAGCCGCTGAAGTGATTGTGATACCTCTTTCCTGCTCCTGAGCCATCCAGTCCATTGTAGCAGTACCTTCGTGAGTATCACCAATTTTATGGTTAACACCAGTATAGTAAAGAATACGTTCTGTAGTTGTAGTCTTACCGGCATCAATATGTGCCATAATACCAATGTTTCTTGTTCTCTCTAATGGATATTCTCTTCCAGCCAAGACTTTTTCCTCCTATATTAGAAACGGTAGTGAGCAAATGCTTTATTTGCTTCTGCCATTTTGTGCATGTCTTCTTTCTTCTTCACAGATGCACCTGTATTGTTTGCTGCATCAAGAAGTTCGTTTGCTAATCTTTCTTCCATTGTTTTCTCTCCTCTTTTACGAGAATACAATGTAATCCAACGAAGTGCTAATGCCTGTCTTCTGTCCGCTCTTACTTCGATAGGAACCTGATATGTTGCTCCACCGATACGTCTTGCTTTTACTTCAAGTACTGGCATGATATTGTTCATCGCTTCTTCAAATACTTCGATAGCTGGTTTGTCAGATTTTTCAGCAATTCTTTCAAATGCTCCGTATACAATTTTCTGTGCTACACCTTTCTTACCGTCTAACATAATGTTGTTGATAAGTTTTGTAACCACTTTATTATTGTACATTGGATCCGCTAATACGTCTCTTTTTTGTGTATGTCCTTTACGTGGCACGGTCCTTCCCTCCTTAATCATGTTCTTGAAACTTTCGTTTCCGTTAAATTAATTCATCGGTACTCACATGTGTCTCTCTATGAAATATGAAACGCCTTATTCATTGGCATGTGTTATCGTGCGGGGACTGTATTCCTAACCCGCAACCTACAGGAATCATAGTTCTGTTTGTGATAACGATTTTAGTTACTTTGTTTTATTTTGCGTCTTTTGGTCTCTTAGCACCGTATTTAGAACGAGCCTGACGTCTTTTTGCAACACCTGCTGTATCAAGTGTTCCACGTACGATGTGGTATCTTGTACCTGGTAAGTCTTTTACCCTACCACCACGGATAAGAACAACGCTATGTTCCTGAAGATTGTGTCCTTCTCCCGGAATGTAACTTGTTACTTCGATACCATTAGAAAGACGAACTCTGGCGATCTTTCTAAGCGCTGAGTTAGGTTTTTTAGGTGTTGCTGTCTTAACTGCAGTACAAACACCTCTTTTCTGTGGTGCAGAAGCGTCAGTTGCTTTCTTTCTTAAAGAGTTGTATCCCTTCTGTAAAGCTGGTGCTGTAGATTTTTTAACAGCTGTCTGACGTCCTTTTCTTACTAACTGATTGAATGTTGGCATTCCTTTCACCTCCTATGAATACTGTTTTGGTTGCCGAGTATTAGTTACTCTTTCATTTATACGCACTAAAAAAACTACGTTTTTATGCGTACTTAATCAGTTTATTACTAACTTTCCTAAAAGTCAACCCCATATACGCAAAAAAGTAGGGTTTCTCCTACTTTTTTACTAATCCATATGATTCCTATACTCGTTGGCTGAAATTCCTTCCACTTTTTTAAACACTCTTGAAAAATGAGCAAAATCAAGAAAACCAACTTCTCTCGCCACGTCGCCTATGCGAAGTGAAGAATCTTCCAACAGTTTTTTTGCACGTTTAATTCTTATCTCATTTAAAATTTCCGAAAAACTTTTCTTCATCTCTTTATTCAACAGTTTGCTCAGATGCCACTGGCTGACGTAAGTCTTCTCCGCAACTTCCGGCAAAGTCAGTTTTTCACTATAGTGTTCATCAATATATTTCATGGCATTTTTTACAATAAAAGAATTTGCTGTCTCGTGCGGTTCCACTAAAATATTCTTTTTCTTTAAGTTTTCCGTCATCGTTTCTACCGCTTCTTCTAATTCTTTCATATTCGACGGTTTCAGTAAAAATCTTGTCACACCTAAGTTTACCGCCTGCTGCGCATAGTCAAAATCTCTATATCCGGTCAATATACTGATTTCCATATCCTCAAACTCTGATTTCAATCCCGCAATCATTGTCAGTCCGTCCAACTCCGGCATGGAAATATCACAGAATATCATGTTAGGTTTATACTTCTGAATCAATTCTCTTCCCTCATACCCGTCATTAGCAGTTGCCACCACTTCGCAATTCCATTTTCCCCACGGAATGCTTCTGGATAGCCCTTCTACTATGATAGGCTCGTCGTCGATTATCATCACTTTGTACACTTCTCACACCTCTGGTTCAGTCTTACCTTCCCATGTCTTTACCGCTTTATTATATAGACACCTTCCGGTTTTGTCAAAACTTTATCATCTTCTATCTTTCTCTAATGTCAGCGCTTCATTCAGCAAAGTTTCTGCATCTTTTTTTCCCTCTGACACTTCTGCCGTTCCCTCTATTATCAACTTATATGCTTCCGGACAAATGCGTGAATCCGTAGATTGGTTTAACGAGGGGGCATTGTCAATCAACTTCCTCCCGTCTTTTATAAGAGGAGTTATTTTTGTCTGCACATTTCCTTTAAAGGTGGCAATTCCATTTCCACCCCAATATTTTATAAGAGATTCTCTTTTCGTATGTGCCTCCACAAAGCGGACTGCCAACTCTCTTTTTTCCGGGTTATCCCACGCCCGTCTTGTAATATAGAATCCGGAAGAAATCCTGGTAACCAAAGCACCTTGTTTTGCTTTCTGCTCCCGCACTCCCGGAAATGCAACTACCGTTACTTTATCCGCTATTCCCGCTTCAATAAGGCTGCTCACATACCACGAACCTTCCAGTTGCATTGCTGCCTTTCCTTCCTGAAACAACTGTATGGCAAAATTATCTGCGCAGGCATCTATATTTTCAGGAAATGCTCCCATATCTCTCAACTCTTTTAACGTTTCAAATGCTTTTATCCATGTTTCCGGCGCTGTTTCCGGAATCGAAGTATACTCTTCTTCCCCTGCTGTATATAACAGCAGATGCTCAATCCAATAATGAGGCATATGATTCAAGGATACGGATATAGGCGTAATTCCTTTCTTTCTAAATGTACGAATGGCTTTCACAAGCGAGTCCCAGTCTGTAGGTATCTTCACATGATATTTCTCAAATAACTCTTTATTACAGAAAAGTCCCTCCCAATATCCGGTGGTCGGAACCGCTCTTATCACCCCGTCATTATTTCTGACAGCCTCCAGCGCTGTTTTCCGTGAATCCTTTGCGTATTCCGGATACTCCTTCTGTATTTCTTCCAAAGAAACTAATTTACCTGTCGCCAAAATAGATTCCGCCGCCGAGTCCGTAAAAAACTGGATAATATCCGGCTCATTTCCCACTGCAAAATTGGCTGCCACTTTCGTTTTCCATTCCTCATCACAAATTTGCGAGTCGCCCTCAATCGTAACATTTTCATATTCTTTCATAAACTCTTCATTAATGTCCTGATACACCTTTGCACTCGGCGTTGTTCCACCAAGCATGGAAACTGTTTTCAAAACAATTTCTTCCTGCACCTCTTCCTCCTCCACTTTTCCGTCGCAGCCTACGATTAACAGAAGGATAAGTGTACAAAAAACAGCAAGAATTAATCCTTTTTTTCTTCCCATATCATTTCCCTCTTTTCCCTTAATTCAATTTCCACCTGATGCTTCTTTTCTTCTTCGTCCTCCGGCTTCCACTCATAAGGAATTACAATTTTAAAACTTGTATGCTCTTCATCTATCTCTATATGCAGACCGTACTCCTGTCCATAAATCAGTTTAATTCTCTCATTTACATTGCGCAGTCCCAAAGAAGTATGTTTTCCTACGCCCTGTATGTTTTCAGGAGGACCATATAGAATTTCATGAATTCTCTCTTTTTCTTCTTCACTCACTCTGCCGGAAGTATTAATAACTTCAAGAAAAACTTTATCTTCTTCACGGTAAATACGAATTTTAATAATACCCTTCTTTACTCTTTCAATTCCATGCACAACTGCATTTTCCAGAATAGGCTGTAATACAAGACGTGGAACTTTTACTTCCAATACAGACTCATCAATTTCTTTTTCAAATGTAAGCCTTTGTCCAAATCTCTTTTTCGTAATAAACAGATATGCTTCCGAACATTTTAATTCTTCTTTTAACGCCGTCAATTTTTGATTTTCCCTGTTCATTCGATAGTCAATGACCGTACCCAATGCCTCTATCATCTCCGACACGGTACTATCCCCCGTCATTCTCGCCTGCCAATTCATCATTTCCAATGTATTGTTAATAAAGTGCGGATTAATCTGCGTCTGCAATGCCAAAATTTTCGCATCTTTTCTCGCCATTTTTTCATCGTAAACACAATCAAATAAATATTTCACTTTCTTTGACATATTGTTGAAGGAATCCACAAGATAATCAAATTCTTTATTCGGCATATTTTCGATTTCGAGAACCGCTCCCAGTTCCCCTCGCTCAATAGATTTTGACACATTCACCAACTCATGAATCGGTGTTCCTATCTGTTTTTCCAGAAAATAAAATATTCCTATTATAATCGGGAGAATTGCTATAAATATAATGCTGATCACACGGTAAAACTCATATAGTCCCGAATACACTTCCGTCGCATTCACTAAAAACAGCACGCCCATAGCATAATAGTTGTATTCTTTCATATTCATATAGGCGTTATAATTTAAGTCTTTCACTAAAAACAAATTTTTTCTTTGAGATTTTTGATACTGATTAAAAAGTTTATCTATAACATAACGCTGACTTTTTTCTCCCACACAGCCATGCACCTGTACCAAATCTAATTCTTCTCCTATGCTCAATGCCACATTTTCTTTTTCCCTTATCTCCAATCCATGAAATAATCTTTTAATGTCCACTTCCGCAACCAATGTTCCAAATTTCTCATAATCAAATACCGTATATAAATTGCGGACGATAAACAGCCTCCTTTCAATTACTTTTAATTGAACATTAGATGTATCTTCCTGACGGATTTCGCTTATTTCCGGCTCTATATCGCGAACATATTCATCAAATTGGTGTTTTATTTTCGTATTGTATGAAATGACATACGGAGTTTCCACTTCATAAAAAGCAAACATCGAAAATCTTCTGTCTAAGTTGAACTGCTGCTTGGATAAAATAGTAATCGTATCAATCAGTTCTGTTTTTGTTTTTACTCCTTTCCGGTACTCTCTCCACACCTCCTCACAACTTCTCTCATAAGAAATTTGTAAACAACTTTCTATTAAATCATCAAGCCTTCCTGCTACAAGTGAAGAAATATTCTGCATCTCATTCTCTATCATCGAGTCTGTTCTTTTCGTAATTTCTATGCGGTAGGAAAATGCCGTAAATACAAATACGGCAACCACCGGCACTACCCAACACATAATAACCAAAAATAAAATGCGATTTCTTATGGAAGCTTTTCGCTTTCGTTTCTTTCCCATTTCTCTCTTCCTTCAGTTTTTAAATTTACACAAAAATAGAGCCTTCCTCCGTTATCACAACATCAGAAAGACTCTATTTTTCTAGGATAATATTGCTTTTAGCAATTCCCATACATTCTCAATAGATTGTTTTGAAACCTTTTCATTCGGCGTATGTACATCAATCATGTCCGGACCTATGGACAAAATATCTGCATCTTTTATTTTTTCCGCCCAGTACCCGCATTCCAATCCTGCGTGTACCGCCTCTATTTTCGGTTCTTTTCCGAACAATTCCCGATACTTTTCCGTGGCAATCTCACGGAGTTTTGAATTCTCCCTGTACTGCCAGCCCGGATATTCTCCTGACCACTCACATTCCATTCCTAAAACATCTACTATTGTCTGTATACGGCTGATTAAAAACTGTTTCTGCGTTTCCACCGAACTTCTGAGAGCCGAATGAAATAACAGACAGCCTTCTTTTTCCTCCATACACCCTGTGTTTATGGAAGTCTGTACAAGCCCTTCCACTGCGGCAGACATATTCATAACTCCCTGCAGCATCAACACTAAGAAGTTTTTCAATGTTTCCGCCGTCTTCTTGGTAAACACTTCGCAATCTGACACTATCTCTTCCTCCCGAACGATAAATTGTACATCGTCGGCTGGCGATAATTCATTTTTTAATTCTCTTTCCAATTCCGCAATCTCTTCTTTCACTTTGGAAAGCGCTTCCTCTTTGACATAGCAGAGTATCTCTCCCGTGTTTGCAATTGCATTGAATTTTCCGATGGATTCCGTTTCACCTATTCGGGCATCATATTTTTCCAGACGCTGAAGCACCCTGCCAATCAGTTGAATTGCATTTCCTCTTTCCAACTGAATTTCCATGCCGGAATGTCCGCCTTTCAAGCCTCCTATAGAGATATGAAGAGGAACAAGAGGAATTTCTGCTTTTTCCTTTTCTATAGGAAGTTTAATACACGCTCCTATTCCTCCGGCACACCCGCTGCAAAACATTCCTTCCTCCTCAGAGTCAAGGTTGATTATCATTTTCCCCTCAAGTTCCGATATGTCTGCCGACGCTCCTCCAAGCAGACCAATCTCTTCTTTGGAAGTGAAAATAAATTCCAGAGACGGAAGTGGAATGTCTTTTTCGGCCATAAGCATCATCGCATAAGCAAGTGCAATTCCGTTATCCGCTCCTAATGTTGTTCCATTTGCATGAAGAAATACACCGTCATCAATCACTTCAATTCCATTTTGATAACAATGCTCCATTCCCTGTGCAACCACATAGACCATATCCATATGCCCTTGCAGAATGATTGTGTCCCGCTTTTCCATTCCCTTTGTTGCCGGCTTTTTCACCAGCACATTATAATCTTTATCCTGTTTTACCCAAAGTCCTAACTCTTTTGCAAACGCTGTAAGATAATCACTGACCGCTTTCTCATCTCCCGACTGTCTTGGAATAGATGAGATTTCCTTAAAATATGAAATAATTTTCTCTGTCTCCATTCTTTTTCCCCCTGTATTCTGTTTGATCTTGCAAGTTTCATTTCTATTCCCTGCAACAATCACTTTTCTCTCTGTAAAACTTTAAAAACTCTCTCCTTCCATGTTTTTTCTTATTTTTCTTGTATTATACCCTTATTTGTCGAGAAATTCCATATATTTTCATTTATCCCAATATTTTAACAAATAATGCCAAGAATCGTCATGGTATGTTGTCTTTTTTTGTTCTATAATAAATAATGAAAGAAAACAGGCTTGGAACTTCGTTTCCAACAGAAAAGGAGCGTATTATGTTAAAACTAAACACCGCAGTTGCCACAGCGGTAAACGGACAACTGCAGAGTAATGAACCGTGCATTATTCAATTAAATCTTGAAATTTCTAAAGATAGCATTATGGAACTTTTAGGCAGATTAGGCAAAGGAAAATCTTCAGATACAAATGAGGTTCAACAGACAAATGATAATACCCTGACTTCTCAAATTACATCTGTCATTCATGAAATAGGTGTTCCCGCACATATTATGGGATACCGTTACTTGAAAGACGCCATCTCTTTAGCAATTACGGATCCGGACAGTATAACAGCCATAACAAAGATAATTTATCCGGAAGTTGCTTCAAAAAATCACACTACACCAAGTCGGGTGGAACGTGCCATACGCCATGCCATTGAAGTTGCATGGTCACGAGGAAATATGGACGTATTAAACCATTTCTTCGGTTATACCGTAAGCGCCGACTCCGGACGTCCTACCAATTCAGAATTTATTGCTCTCGTTGCTGATTACATTCGTTTAAAAAATCAGGACGAACATGTTTCACTGCATTAATTCCAGACAAATAAAAAAAACGTCTTGTTAAAAGTTCTCACTTTTTAACAAGACGTTTATTTTATTCCTTCTTATTCTTCAGGAACTACAATTAAATCTTTTGTGAAACTATTTAATACCTCACAACCATCTTCTGTGATGATTACAAGGTCTTCGATACGAACACCGATTCCTTCGTCCGGTAAGTAAATACCCGGTTCGATAGAGAAGCACTGTCCCACTTTGATGATGTCTTCATTTACAGAAGAAACATCTCCGTATTCGTGGTCTTCCATACCGATAGAGTGACCTGTTCTATGTGTAAAGTACTGTCCGAAACCTTTTTCTTCAATGTAGTTTCTACAAGCTAAGTCTACATCGCACATTCTGTTACCAGGTTTAGATGCTGCGATACCTCTTGCCTGTGCTTCTTTAACTACTTCGTATACTTCTCTTGCTCTGTCAGATACTTCACCGATGAATACTGTTCTTGTCATATCTGAGCAGTAGTCATTTAAAATACCACCGATGTCAAGTACAACTGAATCTCCACGTTTTCCTTTTGTATCATCTGTTACGTGGTGTGGATCTGCACCTGATTTACCATATGCTGTAATTGGATCGAAAGAAACACCTGAGTGTCCTGTCTGAGCATATTTTTCACGAACGATTGCATTTAATTCTTTCTCTGTGTATCCTTTAACAACTAATGGAACTAATTCTTCCATAATCTTATCGTTAGCTGCTGATGCTTCACGCATTAACTGTTTTTCATTCTCATCTTTGATCATTCTAACATAGTCAACAATCATAGAACCGTTGCGGAATTCACTTCCTGCACCCAATTCCTGTAATCTTAATAAGAATTTTGCCGGCCAAACTTTATCAATACCGATTGGTTTGTCTTTCTCTACAAATCTGCTTAAGATTTCTACTCCGTCTTCAATGTCATCGTACCATACTAAATCTACCCCAAGATCTTTTTCCTGTGGGAACAATTTATTGATAACTAATTTGTGATTACCATTCACGTTTAAGTAAAGAGCTAAAAGTCTTTCTCCTGGGTGAATCCATTTTCCTGTCAAATAATAAATACTTGGAGGGTCGGAAATAATCATCTGTGGCATTCCCTGTTCTTCCATTGCTTTTAAAATTCTACCTACTTTTCCTGCATCCATTATGTATGCCTCCTATGTTTTATTGTGCTTCTTTACTTGCACTATAAAGTAATTATAGTATCATTTTTACATTGTGTCAACAAAGCAATTATTTCTTTTCTCCGTCGTCAAAACAACTTCCCATACAACTTTTACAGTTGCTTCCACAACCTCATGTACTCTCACCGTTTTTATGTTTTTTAATTTGATTTCTTATCACCAGCACAACAACAACTGCAATCAACCCGATAAGAATAATATCTGCCAAACTCATTTTTACACCACCGTTTTCTTTATATCATAGCACAAAGATTTTATGAAGCACACTCGTTTTGCAGAATTTCGTTCAACGCATTTTTGCTGCTTGTATGACATCGAACAATATTTGCATTACATTTCTGCGCTTCCGACACGGCGCAGCGCACCATCTTATGCGAAACGGTATTGGTAAATAAAATAACTAAATCCGGACTACCAATCTGTTCACTTAAATTTGCCGTCATCTGCGTAAAGATTTTTGCCTTACATTTATATGATTTACAAAGTTTCTTATACTGTCCAACCATTCGGTCATGTCCGCCAACAATAACTACACTCATGTCAAATCCTCCTATCCTGCATAACTTGTCATAATTTCTTCCATGCAAACCCCATTATAAATAAGGGACAGCAATGTTTCTTTTGCCACTTCAAACTTGCGAAAGAGTTTTAATTTTTCCGTCATGTTCTCATATACTTTCCAGTAGCCTGCGTAGAGAAAATATTTTCCTTCGTTTTCCATAAATCCTCTCACGTCCTCAAGCGGATACCCTAAAAGCAGTCCCATTTCGTGCGGGAATTCTCCCCGCTCTTCCATATAAGTTGCATAACGCATCTGAAATGTTCTTAAAATTCTTCCAAACTGAAATACCTGATACCCTTCCTGCCGAAAAAATTGTCTGATCTCTCTTCGGCAAAGAAACTCTTCCAACTGCTTTCTTCTATAAAGAAGAAACGTAACTTTCTCTTTTGTCTGTAACATTTTATAGTAGGAAAGACCACTCTTTTCTATTATTGCCGTAACCTGCCCTGCATTTTCTAATGATACGATGAGCAGATTGGAAACTTTTAACCCGGTAATTAACGGAGCGCACTGCAGCGCCAGTTGTATCTCTATATTTTTTAAATCCATCTCCCTTACAAGTTCAAATATCTCTCTGCTCACCTTATCTCCTTTCTGTTAGTCTTTTCTAACTTTAATTCATTTTAACTAATTTTTAGTGTTACGTCAAGATATAAATACTTATTTTTATTTATTATGTCCCGAAAACTCTATACTACTTCATAAAAACTCTTACTAATATATCCAATTACACTCAAAGACATATGCTGTATAAACTAAAGAGGACATGAACTCTATCTAAGTCCATGTCCTCCTGTCTCTAATTTTTGTTATAGTTTACTTTTTCAATATTTCAACAAGTTTATCCATATTGTTTAAATTAAAATAGCGAACCTTTCCATTCTCATCAAACTGTGCCGTTCCATTTACTTCAAACTTTTCATCATCTCCGTTTTTATGACTCACATGAAGTTTTGCATTAAACTCATCATAATCCTTTTTTTCATTTATTTTCATTTTCTCCATCTCAATATTACAGCCGTTTTCATAGGACAGCATCATAATTTGATATGTACCCGTTTCCAAAAAAGTATTATACGCCTCTTCTGTCATCGAGTCCTTAAATCTTTCTCCCAGCCAACCGGACGATGAAAAAATCGAAGAATCATTTTCAAACTCCTGATATTCCTCATCGCTGATAGGACTAAACAATTCTTTCACTACTTTTTTGAGATTATCAGTATTTTTCGTATTTTTTTCATCATTTTATAATTATTATTCACTTTTACTCTGGTATTATTTTAAATCTTTCCTACATTCTGCTCACTTTATCTGCAATCGACATCGTCGATTTTCTGTGGGATACAAGTATGATTGTTTTATTCTCTTTTTCTTCCAGCAACGTCTTTAAAATAATTCCTTCATTTAAACTGTCGATATTACTTGTCGGCTCGTCCAAAAGGATAATCGGGGCGTCATGCAAAAATGCTCTCGCAATTCCGATACGCTGTCTTTCTCCACCCGAAACGGAATCTCCCAATTCTGCAAGTTTTGTGTCATATCCGAGCGGTAATGAAAGAATAAATTCATGAAGAGACGCTTTTTTCGCTGCCTCAATCACTTCTTCCATTGTCGCATCGGCTTTTGCTATCTTAATATTGTTTTCAATCGTATCTTCAAACAGGAATGTTTCCTGCGTCACATAAGCAATCTGTTTTCGCAGTTGCTTTGTGTCAATTTCATTTACATTTTGGTTTCCAAACAATACCTGACCTTCTTTTGTTTCATAAAAACGCATAAGCAGTTTTAAGATAGTTGATTTTCCGCAGCCGCTTTCCCCTAAGATTCCATGTATTGTATTTTCTTCTATCTGCAATGAGAAGTTTTCCAAAATATTTTTTTCCGCATTCGGATATCCAAATGTCACATCTGAAAGTTTGAGTTCTCCCTTAGGAACGGATACATTGCTTTCCACTTCCGCTACAACCGGCTCTTCCTCCAACAGATTTAACACACGGTTTCCGCTTGCCAGCGTCTGGTTCAGATTGTTCGATAATGCCGATAATGCTCCCGTAGGTCCGAAAGAACTCATCATCGCAATTGTACAGATAATGGTTTCCCCCGCCGGAACAAGTGCGGCGCTTGCAAGAATCATCACAACACCCGCAAGTAAAATAACAATATCCGTACTCACTCTCTGACGTCCTTCCTGCTGCTTCAGTTTATCATTTACCTCTTCCAGTTCGTCGGTAAACTTATCCATTTTTTCTTTTCTGTCGTTCTCTTTTCCGTACTGCAAGATTTCATCTAATCCATACAGATTATCCAAAACCGTCGTGTTTAAGTTTCCGTATAATTTACGGTACTTCTGCCCGTATTTTTGCCCCGCTTTGCTGTTGATAATCGGAATAACCGCTCCCACTATAATATAGAAGAACAATGCGATTGCCCCTAAAAGCCAGTGATAGCGACCGATAAAGATAACCATAACGATAGAAGTCAGCATCGCAATGGCAATCGGTGAGATTGTATGTGCGTAAAATACTTCCAACAATTCTATATCGCTTGTAATAATGGAAATCAAATTTCCTTTTTCTTTGCCGTCCAATTTAGCAGGGGCTAATTTGCGAAGAGCTGAAAAAATCTGGTGGCGGATACTTGCCAGCAATTTAAAAGCGATATAATGGTTGCTTGCCTGTTCCGCATAACGCAATATCCCCCGCAGTACGGCACAGATAATCGCCAGCACAAAAATCGTTGTCAGCGACATTGTCCTATCTATCCCCAAAACATTTCCAATTCCCATTCCGCCAAGTACCGTAATGAAAATCGCCATAAGATTACCGATGCAGCCCATAAAAATTGCAACGAGCATCACCGTAATAAGCGGACGTATCATTCCGATAAGCCCGAGCATTACCTGACTTCCACTTCTTGATTTATTCATAGGAAACCGCCCCCTTTCCGAATTGTTCTAATGCACTCTGCTGATTGAAAATTTTATAATAGTAACCGTTTTTCTCACAGAGTTCCTCGTGTTTTCCCTGTTCTACAATTCTGCCGTCTTTTAAAACGTAGATTTTATCTGCCGATACTACATTCGCCAACCTGTGGGAGATAAGCAACACTGTTTTTGTTTTTGCCAGTTCCCTTACCACTTCCATAATCTGATTTTCACTTTCCACATCTACATTTGATGTTGCTTCATCAAAAATGTAAATGGCACTGTCATGTAAGATTGCTCTCGCAAGGGCAAGTCTCTGCTTTTGCCCTCCCGATAAGTTTGACGCTTTCTCCTGCAAAATGTAGTCTAAGCCTCCGCTTTTTTCCACAAAGTCTAACAAATGTACTTTTTTCAAAGCATTTCTCATTTCTTCTTCCGTGGCGTTTTCTTTCCCCATAAGAAGATTTTCACGGATTGTTCCCGCAAACAGATAACTGTCATGACGGATTCGTGTCACTTTTTTCCGAAGCGCTTTCGGTGAAATCATCTGCAAATCAATCCCGTCTATCGTAACTTCTCCGCTGTCCGCCAAATAATCCCCCATAATGATAGAAGTAATCGTACTTTTTCCACAACCGGATTCACCGACCAACGCCGTCAGTCCATGCCCTGCCCGTAATGCAATGCCTGACAATATCTGTTTCTCTTCATCATAAGAAAAATCTACTCCCGCAAATGCAATTTCATCTCCGGAAATTTCTTCTGCCTGTTCTTCTTTCTCTTCCTCCGTCAAATCAACAAGCCGGAAAATTTTATCCGCCGCCGCATTTCCGTTCATCGCAATATGGAAAAACGAACCGAGAAGTCGAAGCGGCAGGAAAAATTCTGCCGACACCATAATCATAAAGAAGCACTGTGCCAGCGATACGTTACCCGAGCGATACTCCAACACGCTTAAAATCATTCCGACACCCGCGCCGCCGTATGCGATTAAATCCATAATACTGATAGAATTTAACTGCATAATAAGAACACGCATCGTCACTTTTCGGAATTTTTCCGCTTCCTCGTCCATCTTCTTTGCATAACGCCCGTCTGCCTCATAAATTTTCAACGTAGTCAGCCCCTGCAGACACTCCAAAAAAGAATCTCCCATCTCCGTGTATGTTCCCCAATATTTTGCCAGCATTTTTTTTGCAAATTTCTGAACTGCCACAATAGAAAGGGGAATTAAAGGAACACAGACGAGAAGTACAATGGCGACTTTAATACTCATCGTTCCGACAACAAGAAACAGTGTAATCGGTGCAAGCATACTGTAAAAAAACTGCGGAACATATTTCCCGAAGTAAATTTCCAACTGCTCCACACCTTCGGTACTTATCTGTACAATTTCTGATGTCTGAAAATATTTTTTATATTGATTTCCCATACGCATCAGTTTCTCATATACCATCGTTCTAAGTTTCTTCTTCACTTCTTTCGACGCTTCAAAAGATAGTTTTGTGTTCCAAAGCGACATCACGCTGCGGATAAGAACTACAATCCCAAGTGTGACAAGCAGCGCCAACCTTTTTTCCCGCAAATCTTCACCGGAAACCATCGACTGTATAAATCCTGCTATAGTAAACAGAAAAAGAATGTTCGCAATAAGCATAATCCACTGACTGAAAACCATTTGCACAACCTTTTTCTTTGTATCTTTAAATTCTGAAAGTAATCGTTTATGAAACATTTTTCTTTGCTCTCCTTCCTCTCTTATACTGTGAAATATGCAGTACACATAAAATGCAAAACAGCACAGAAGATATTTTATGTACTGCGCTTATCCATACCCATGTCTGTAACACCGGAATCAGAAATCCGCTCACCGCCATAAGTATCATTGTTGCAATAAGCAATATATCCACTCTTTTATTCTTTCGCATTTCTTTTCTCCTTTTATATATTATGTAATGATAATCATTTTCATTTAAAAGTATATGAGAAAGAGGGTAAGTTGTCAACATAAAGAAAAAGCCTGCATAAACAAATTTACACAGGCTTTTCGCACATTCTTTATTTCTTTTTCACAAAACTGATTGCAATGCAGGACGGTCCCACATGTGTACCGATAATTCCTCCCACCGCATACATCGCATACTGCTTAATTCCATATTTCTCAACGGTTTCTTCCATAAATTGCTGCACAATCTCTTTATTTGAAGTGTATCCGAAATAAACCGGTTCTTTTTCATCTATCTCGTACGATTCAAATTCTTTCCAAAGACACTTCTTTCCGCCGTTTCTTCCTCTCGCCTTGCCCAGCATGACCAAAACCTTATCTTTCAGTTCAATAATCGGTTTAATCTGAAGCATATTACCGATAACTGCCAAAGGCGCAGGAATTCTTCCGCCCTTTTTCAAATATGTCAGCGTATCCAACATACCACATACGACTAAGCGTTTTTTCAGGTTATCCAGACAGGCAACAATCTCCTCAACACTTTTTCCCTCCGCGCGCATGGATACCGCACGCTGAACAAGAAAACGCTGTGTAATAATCGCCTGCTCCGAATCTACAATCCAAACTCTGTCGTATTCACTGATTTGTTTGGCAAGATTCGCAGCATTTACCGTTCCGCTTAATCCACCGGAAAGGGTGATGACTAATACGTCCTCCTCTTTCTCCTTTGCTTCACGATATAACTTCAGAAAATCTTCCGGTGATGGCTGGCTCGTCACAGGCAAATCTTTCTCCTTAGCCAGTTTCTCAAAAAATCTGCAAAAGTCTTCTTCTTTCTCCTGAATAAAATCTCCGTCCGAAAACTTAATCTGCAGAGATACCATTTCAACGCCCATCTCCCGCGCTTCCTGTAAAGTAATATCAGAAGCCGAGTCCGTAATAATCATCATATTTCTTCTCCTCCTACAACCGTCTATCCGTATAACAACGAATAAATATATCATATTGAGAAGAAAAAGCAATTAAAGATTTATAAACTTTCCGACAATCAGTTTCGATTTATTTTATTTTCTAGTGACAATGTCCTCCACAGTTTTTGCAATTTCCACCACACTGTAGTGATTTGCCGTTCTTTTTATCACGAATCATACTTCTTACAGATAGGCCGACCACTGCCAATACAATCAGTCCCGCTATCATTGTTCCCATAAATATGCCTCCTCTTATTTTTTCATTTCACGCTGTGGCCTGAACAGTAAATATAGGAATCCTGCTATTAAGATAAACGCTGCTACCGTTCCAATTCCAAATACTCCGTTTGTCACAAGCATTCCAACCTGATATACGCAAAGCGAAACTACGTATGCAAGTAATGTCTGGTATATGATTGCAAACCAAAACCATTTTGCATTATTCATTTCCCTTTTAATCGCTCCCATTGCGGCAAAACAAGGTGCACAGAGAAGATTAAAAATAAGGAAAGAATACGCCGCCAGCGCTGTCATGCTCGCTGCAAGCTGCCCCCAGATTTCAATACCATTATCCGCATTTACTTCCGCAAATCCGAACAGGATACCAAATGTACCTACAACGTTTTCTTTGGCAATTAATCCTGTAACTGCTGCCACTGCCATTTTCCAGTCACCCCAGCCAAGCGGTGCGAAAATCGGAGCAATCACGCCGCCGATTGCAGATAAAATACTGCTGTCCAACTGTTCCGGCTCAAGCATTTTAAATGTTCCGTCTATCCAGCCGAAGTTCATTAAGAACCAGAGTACAATTGTTGAGAGAAGAATAATCGTTCCCGCTTTTTTAATAAATGACCAGCCTCTCTCCCACATGCTTCTCAATACATTTCGCACTGTCGGCATATGGTATGCAGGAAGTTCCATAACAAACGGCGCCGGATCTCCCGCAAACATTTTTGTTTTCTTTAAAATAATTCCCGAGCAGATAATTGCAGCAATACCTACAAAGTAAGCGCTTGGCGCCACCCACCATGCTCCGTCAAATAACGCTCCGGCAATCAGTGCGATAATCGGAAGTTTCGCCCCGCACGGTATAAATGTTGTTGTCATAATTGTCATTTTACGGTCACGGTCATTTTCAATTGTTCTCGATGCCATAATCCCCGGAACACCGCAACCGCTTCCGATTAACATCGGAATAAATGATTTTCCCGAAAGACCGAATTTGCGGAAAATTCTATCCATAATAAATGCAACTCTCGCCATGTAGCCACACGCTTCCAAAAATGCAAGGAAGAAGAAAAGTACAAGCATCTGTGGAACAAATCCGAGAACCGCTCCTACACCTGCAACAATACCGTCCAAAATAAGTCCCTGTAACCAGTCTGCGCAGCCGATGGCATTTAATCCGCTTTCTACTAAAGCAGGAATACTAGGTACAGTAATTGATTTTATTCCGAACAGATGCCAACCTTCTCCAAACACTCCGTCATTCGCCCATGCTGTCGCCCAGTCTCCTACCGTCGTGACCGAAACATAGTAAACCAAGAACATAACTACCGCAAAAATCGGTAGAGCAAGCCAACGATTTGTAACAAAATGGTCGATTTTATCTGACGTAGTCATTTTTTCTTTTTTCGATTTTGTCAGACATTCCTCTATAATAGAAGAAATATAAATATACCTCTCATTTGTGATAATGCTTTCCGTATCGTCATCAAACGCGTCTTCCATCTCTTTAATCTCTGCTGATACGTCAACATTTTTCTTCATCACGCCCGCAATCTTATCATCTTTTTCTAACAATTTGATTGCAAAAAATCTTTCCTGTTCCTTTGGAACAATTCCCGACAGTTTATTTTCTACCTTTTCAATAATGTCTTCCGCCTCTTTTGAAAACTCGTGTATTCTTTCAGCGCTTTTCTTTTTCTGCGCGATGCCGACCGCTTTTTCAGCCGCCTTTGTAATCCCCTTACCTTTCAGCGCTGAGATTTCCACAACTTCACAGCCAAGTTTCCTGCTTAATTTATCAATATGGATTTTGTCGCCATTTTTTTCCACAATATCCATCATATTTACCGCCATGATTACCGGAATTCCAAGTTCCATTAACTGCGTGGAGAGATATAAGTTTCTCTCCATGTTTGTTCCGTCTATGATATTTAAAATGGCATCAGGACGTTCCCCTACCAAATAGTTTCTCGCCACAACTTCTTCCAGTGTGTATGGAGAGAGGGAATAAATTCCCGGTAAATCCATAATGATCACATCTTTATGCCCTTTTAGTTTTCCTTCTTTCTTCTCTACCGTTACCCCCGGCCAGTTTCCCACAAACTGATTCGCCCCGGTCAACGCATTGAACAGCGTTGTCTTACCACAGTTGGGGTTTCCCGCAAGTGCTATCTTTATTGCCATATCGTTTCTCCTTTAAGTTTGTTTTTTCTTGTTTTTATTAGTTTTAACTAACCCGTAGTTAAAAAAATTACTCTACTTCTATCATTTCTGCATCTGCTTTTCGTATGGACAATTCATATCCTCTGACTGTAACTTCAATCGGATCACCAAGCGGCGCTACTTTTCTTACGAGAACTTCCACCCCTTTTGTAATTCCCATATCCATAATTCTTCTCTTTACCGGGCCTTCCCCATGTAATTTCTTCACCTTGGCAGTTGTCTTGCAAGGTATTTGTTTTAATGTTTTCATACTCTCGTCCCTTCCTATACCATAATTTTATTTGCCATGTCTCTTCCGATGGCAACTCTGGAATTTTTCACATTTACAATCAGATTTCCACCTATTTCCGATACAACCGTAACTGTTCCTCCCGTGACAAATCCGAGATTTTCAAGAAATCTTCTTGTCTCTTCTTTACCGCCCACTTTTTTAATTATCGTTTCCTGTCCTGTACTCATCATTGATAATGGCATCATTACACCCTCTTCTTTCTGATATTGATAAACATTTTCATCTATCGTTAGTATACTCTAACCATAGTACACTGTCAATAACTTTATCCGAATTTGTTTTTTTCTTCTTTATATGTTATACTTACAAAGACGAAATCGAACACAAAATTTTATAGACAAAGGAGAATTTTATTGATGAAAACAGCAATTAATGAATCTGCTGAAAACTATCTTGAAACAATATTAGTGTTAAGTAAAACCCTTCCTGTTGTCCGTTCTGTAGATATAGCAAATGAACTGGGATTCAAAAAGTCCAGCGTAAGTGTGGCAATGAAAAATCTTCGTGAAAAAAATCAGATTACAGTTACTGATGCAGGATTTATTTATCTTACAGATGCCGGGCGGGAGATTGCGGAGATGATTTATGAGCGACATGAATTACTTACCGCATGGCTTGTCAGACTTGGCGTACCGGAAGAAATCGCATCGGAGGACGCCTGCAAGATGGAACACGTTATCAGTAAAGAGAGTTTTGAGGCAATTAAACGACACGTGCATTAAAAAGGGAATACCTTCAAAGAATGGAGAATGCATATGAAAAAATCTTTCAAAAAATTTATCATTATTTTCTTTTCTATTCTTTTGATTATTGGAGTTTTGTGTATTGTACAATTCATGTATCATTCCTTTAAAACTCCGAAGATTGAGAAGAAATCACATACCTTATATGGCTTTTTGATAACAGATAAAAATCAAGAACGCTTACCCGTAACAGCAACTATTGATTTTGAAATAGCAACATATCCTTTTCAAAATGAGAAAACATCTATACAAGGTAAAATAACCGTTTCATATGCACAAAAAGAGATATATACCACCGACTTCTACAGCCATAATCTTGAGAGAAAATATATATCCATTGAAGATATTTCTAAACAAAAAAGTGTTGCAACTGTTTTTTCAGTTTGCAACACTTTTTATTATGGATTATGATGATTCTTTCTTTTTAAAACATATACAATTGTTGCCGCACAAAGCACAAGGATTCCCATACTCATTGCTATCGGGAAATCATCTCCCGTTTTTATAGGTTTTGAATTAATATCTTTCCCATCTTCCTGTGCAATCACTGTCCATTCTGTATTGTATTCTTTTTCTGCAATTTCATTGCCAACCGTCACAGGTACTTCCAATGTAACCGTCACTTTAACTGTCGAGTTACCTTTAAATTGTCCTAATCTTATTTGATTAAATGACACTGCACTCTGACTGATTTCTCTTCCGTCCTGCTTTACAGAAAATTGCATATCTTTTAACAGTTCCTGTTCGTCTTTGCAATCCGCCTCCAGAAATAAACTGGTTTCTTTTGTTAAATCTTTTGTCTGAATGATAATTTGCTGTTCCACACTATCACCCGGCATTAATCCTTTTAATTCTTTAAACAAATCATTCTCTGATATGTTCTTTAAATCAAATGTTTTCTTCTGTCCATTATAAATAATGGTCGGCGTTTCTTTCGCATATGCTTCTCTCGGAACAAACAATAACGCAAGAATGCATACAAGGAATGCAGTTTTCCACTTATTTATTTTCATTTCTCACTGCCTCCTTTAATTCTTTTGTTTCAGAATCGACTACTACCTTTTTCCAGGCATCAGACACCGCTCTTTCCGGCTCCGCCTGAATGGACTGTGTGGAAATATCCACAACCAGTTTTTCTCCATCTTTCTTCTTCACTTCTTTACAATTTTTGATAAATTGTACGGATTCACCATTTTGAAGAGGTTTGCGGTAATAGTAAATTCCGTCTATCTCCAGCCAGTTATCCTTAAACCCATCTGGAAATTGTAAAGTATAATCTTCGTCTTTTTTCGGAACATTGATTGATATATTATCTGTTTTTGTTTCTGCTTCCGAATCTTGTTCTTTTCCCTTCGATGTCTCATAGTAAACAGAAAGATTACATCTGACATATACCGGCATATTTCCCGTATTTGTAACTCTTACATCACTTTTGACCTGTCCGTCAAAATTTTCTTCAATCTTGGCGCTTACTTTCCCTACGTCAAATTGGTTAGTCAAATTACCTTTACTCTGTAAATATGCGATGGTAACACCTGCTATTATGACAGTCAAAAGGAGCAACGCAATCGATATTTTTTTCCCTATTTTCTTTTCTTTCACAGCGTATCACTCCTTTATTTCTGATAAATATTTTTCTTTCTGTCCGCACCGTCAAGCCATTTCTCATTTACGCGCTCGTTCTGAATAACAACCTCTTCCTCTGCACCGATGCGAATTGCAATATTGCCCTGCCCGTCCACGTTGGAGGTTGATTTTATATTGTCTCGCCAGTTCCAGTCTAAGTTTTCTGCTATCTGATATTCTCCTACCGGAAGATGTACCGTTGTTGTTCCTTTACCGCCACTTACGTCTATCGGTATTCTTCTTGTTTCTTTGGAATCTTTTTTCACAACATCAATATATACAACACCGTCTTCGTCTGCATTTACATATTCTTTTGTCAGTTTTAATTTTCCAAAGAATTCATGCAATGCATCTCCATAAGTATTTGTGTATACAGGTCCCTGACTCGCCTCGACATATGTACTGTTTCCGTCTTCAGTGATTGTTGTATACATCTTTGTAGGCAGTTCTGTGATTGGAATAGATTGTTTCTTATCCTCCGCCGGATTCCAAACCTGTCGTTCTGTATGCAGCGTTAAATTCGGCTGGGTATACTCTTCTTTAAACAATCCGTTCAGCATATACGCCCCCTTCTGTGCCAAAGGATTTTCTTCCGGAAGACTTGAAACATGGAATTCCACTTTGTCCGTATAATCACTATGCTGGGAATCCTTTGCTGTTGTCTTTACAATACACGGGTAAAGTTCCATATCCGCTGTAATTAGCGTATTTTTAAATGTATCCCATGTTATCATCTTGTCATCGGATTTCCACTGCCATTCTATAAACGTTCCGCTGTTCCCCAGCAGTTCGTTCATTTTCAAAATCGGCTCTGTATCAAGTACATCTCCATTTTCATTGACAAAACTTCTTGTTCCCTCTTCCACATTTACTTTACAGATTGGATTTCCTTCCATATCGTGGTAAGTTACGACATTAGCGCTATTAAATACCGCCGTGTATGTTTTTTCTTCAAACAACTGCTCCGGTTTTAACTTCACAACCATTTTATCCGACACCTTAGTTCCCATGCTGCCGTCGTCTTTATAATCTGTATACCAGCCTTTGAACACATATCCGTCGTATTCATATGCTTCCAACTGCATAGAACCGTCAGTGTTTCTTACTAACTTACGATATTGCTCAGGCTTATCACCCTCTCCCGCGATAACGGTATCAATATTACTGTTTACCTTAATCGAAGCTTTTACAAATACCGGCCACAAATCCATAAACTGTTTAACAACAGCATCTTTGGAAACAAATGAAATTTTTGAAGCGTCTAACGCTTCTTTTGAAGCGAATTTCCAAACATGCCCTGCCTGTGGTTTTTGTTGTGTCCAGCCCGCAAAGTACGACTGTTCTACATCTGCAATTTTGTCAAAGTCCGGATTCGGTGATACACCAAGTCGTTCACCCATATCTTTGACAACAGGATTTATAGTGTCATTATCATTCATGTGATAAAGAACTAATACAGGGCTATAAACTGCAATAAACTTATATGATTTTCCTGCGACAATCTCACCGGTGTATACATATTCCGAACCGTTTGATACAGTTTTCAGTATCTGCTGCTCTCCATCTGTTTCACAAATCAGAGACATCAATTCATATTTCTTACCATCTGGCTCTGATGAAAGTACGGATACTTTTCCGCTTTCTGCGGTTACCGTCACTTTTGCCTTTCCAAATTCGTCCGGTAATTCCTCAACCGTATAACTTGGTTTGTTCGGCAAATTGATTCCGCTCGGAAGATTTTCAATCTGGTGAATATTCGTTGTTGTTGTCACATCATATTTTGCATATACCGGATATAAATCCATTGTTTCTTTTACTTTTAAACGTTCGTCCAGATAAGAAGAATGTTCCCCATCATATTCTTTCAGCAAATACGGCTCTGCTTTTTCAACATTCGATGTACAATATTCCTCTTTCGCATCGTAAATATAATTCCACTCTGCGCTGTCTTTTGCGACTTCGTTTCCTGAAATCCACCCAAGAAATTGGTAGCCGTTCCGTTTCATCTGTTCATCTGTCGGAGATGCCTTGCGTTCCAATTTCCCTGAAATTTTTCCGCCGTCCTCCGTATCAACAGAAACATCAGTTCCGGAAAGCGGATACTTATATTGATGTTCATTATCCGACGACATAAATATCGCATCGTCATAGCGTCTCTGTACAGTTGTTTTTACATTTCCCATTTCGTCATGAAAAACAACATCTGTACTAATCATTGCATAACCAGTGTACTTATCATACGAATCAAGTCCACCTGTATTCATTTCATTTTCACCATTTTCCAAGTTCTTCCCGGTATACGTCCACTTTCCCCCATCTTTTTCCAATGTCCAAAATTGAAGATGATACCTATCTTTAGCCAGTGGAGTAGGAATATACTTAAAAGTATAATTTATATGTGAGCCTACCGTCATACTATCTATTTTTCCTGAATTTGGAAAATCTGTATTCATTGAAATTTCATACGCATTGTAAGCACCTTCGCGATTGTTATGAGAATATACTTTTAGTGGAGTTGTAATTTGTTCAGCATAACCGTCATCACACGTTCCATTTGCTCCATGGTTTTTAAACTCTGTTCCCCAACCAATAATTTCTTCTCTACAATAAGTTGGACCATTAATATTTTGGAATGTTTCCTTATAAGTATGCATAATTGTTGTGTAAAGCATAGGTTCCTCAAACGGACTATTTTCTCCTTGATGGAATGCTTTCGCCCAATACTCTACTTCATAATTAAACCTTGCCACATATGTAACCTTTTCCGTCAAGTCCGGCACTTTATACCTGTACTCTCTGCTAACACATACTTCCGTTCCATCAGCCTGTTTTTTATACCAGCCACGGAATTGGTATCCCTTCGGGAATTCTTTCGTTCCGCCTTCCGCTTCAACGTCAATATAGACATTATTTTTATCTGATTCTACAAGTGTTCTTCCAACACCCTCTCTTAGCGTCACATCTGGATTTTCATCTTGTTCATTTCCTTCAAATTCCGTCAGAACATTAGCCAATGAGTTAATATAGATTGGGTACAACTTCATCTCTTTCTTTACTGCTGCACCATTCGGGTAAAATTCCCCCTGTTGTTTAATATCTTTTAATTGTGTAGAAGTAATAGCCGAGTATCCTTTTTCCTCCTCAGAAGGATTTGGAATAGTTGTCCAACCATAGAATTTACTTCCCTCTATTGGATTTGGCATATATTCTTTCAGAGCTGCATCATATTTATACCACTCATCTGCTACTGTTGTCTTACCATCTAACTCATAGAATGTTACTTCCGCTTCCACTCCGGCTGCAAATAAATCCCTGTCCTGAATTGAAACTTTCTTAGGATTTTCAACTCCTTCCAATTTCGCTCCGTCATTCCGTGTAAGCGCAAGAATCTCTTTCATGTCGGAAACTTCGTGTTTCTCCATGTTTGCTTTTTTATACCAATTCGTTAATCTGTAACGGTCATTTAATTCCATTGTTAAAGTAACCGCCTGTTCTTCTCTTGGGTGTACGCCTTGAATGGCAAAACTTAACGGGTCACTTGTTTCTGCAGGAACATTTACCAACGCCGTCTTGTCAATTTTCACTTTGCCTGCTCCCGGAAAATCAAAGGTTGCCATTACTGATTTTCCATGAACAGGAATACCCAAGTCATAATCCATTACCCATTTATTATAGTGTGTTTTTAAGTTTAAATATGTCTGGCGCGGCTCATCACCTATAAAATCATAGAATTTGGATTCCCAAAAGTCTATATCCTCATATGCGGCGTCATCTCTTGGACCATGTACCTCATTATCATCATTATCACCCACTGCCCTGATAGATACACCACTGGCAATTGCGCTTGGCTTAAAGTAAGAATAACTCACTTCACAATCGCTATCCACTATTCGTGCAATCCCACTCAGATTAACATTATGCTGTATAATCGGTATAACCAAAACTGCATTGTACTGTTGTGAAGAAATATCCCCTGCATAATGGCATCTCACAATTTCAGAATTTCCACGCAACGCACCGGTGATTCCTCCGGCATATCCGGCAATACCTGAACCAACTGCCACATAGTTTGCCACATCAAAGGAAACTTTAGCTGTGCTAAAACAGTCAATAATATGACATCCATTATTCACTCCGCCAATAATTCCCCCTGCATATACAGATTTTCCGCCTAATGCACCTACCGCAATTTTATAATCATTTCTGACAACCGTGTTGCGTAGCTCTCTGCTATCGCCTTCCCCTTCATAGTTGGCGCGGGCACGGCAATATTCTATTGTGGAACTTGATGCCCAACCGACAAGACCTCCCATATAAAGACCTTCTCCACCGACACCGGTAACGCCTGAAGTGGAGTTATTAACTACTTCCGTTCCACTTACTTCACAGTTATATAGCAGGGAATTTTCCACAATTCCGGCAATACCGCCACCTGAAACCCCACCGTTTGTCACAAGAGAAATAACGTTATTCGCAGGTGATATTTTCAGTTTACTGTTTAACACCGTAATATTTTCCAATTTTGAGTTTTCCGCATAACCTACAATAACTCCACCCTGGAAAATACAGTCTAAATCCGCATTTTCTACAATCAGATTTTTAATTGTAGCATTTTCTATAAAAGAAAACAGCCCACTGTTAGCATCTTTAATAATGTTTGGATCATATTTTAAACCTTTGATTGTATGCCCCTGACCATCAAAAGTTCCCTGAAACGGCAAATCTTTTGTACCGATTGTCAGATGTTTAATTCCATAGTGATCCAAAATGCTCTGTTCTATCTCACCAATCTCAATATCTTCCGTTAAAACGATAGTTTGATCTTTAAAATCAAAACTTTGACTTGCCGCCGCAAATACAAGCAACTCATCAAAACTGCTAATCTTTCTCACCGGCTCTTCTGCTTTTACCGTTGTGGCAAATCCGGAAAAAATCGGCAACAGCATCGCCAAAACCAATATACCTGCTATATACTTGCGCACACTACTTTTTTGCTTGTCCACTATTTTGCCACCTCCTCGGGCCAGCCTTCAACCGCGAATACATTTTTGCTGTTATTTTCACTTTGTACCGCCTGCACTTCCGCTTTAAATTCAATATCGCTTCCCGCATATTCGCTGGTCAATCTATTCACATCAAACTCTATTCCCCGCATTAAATCTTCTGTCGTTTTATTCGGCTCTAAGACGTCTGTATAATAAATCCAGCCATCTTTCTCCCGCCACTTCTCATCTGCAAATTTGTAATTTACATAATCTTCTGCCGGAAATATCTCTTGATTCTTTTTCCCTGTTGTGTTCAATTTCACTCTGACGTATACCGGGTGATTACAAACATTTTTCACTTTAATAATCCGGGATACATCTTCATATTTTAATAATTCTTCTTTACCATCTTTTACTTCTACTTCTTTACCATTTTCATCTAATGTGTGATTGATTAATTGTACTTTCACATTACCAAATGTGATTACATTATCTGTCTTAATTTTTCTTATTAAAAATGCCGAGGAAGAAAAAATTCCCAAGCATAAAATTAAGAACAAACCCATCACAACTCTTTTCCTATTCTTTGTCATTTCTTCCTCCTCGTTGATTATTATTTCATTATTATTGTCTTATTCTTGTATGCTTAATTACTATTTGATTCCAAATGCTGCTTTAGCTGCCGGAATAACTACGTTTGCTTCGTCAATTACTTGTCCTTCTCCATCAAACATCTGATGTTGGAATGAATGTACTTCGATTGCTCCGGCCTTTGTTCCATCTGCTGTCATGAAATCATCTCCGGTTGCAGTATCTTTCGCTACTACATCGCTAAATAACGGTGTAGTTGTCCATACATTTTTTGTTGCCTGGCTTCCATCTAAACCTGCTGTATATTTGAAGATTCCGCCTACATATTCTCCGTCTGTTCCTGTTGTAGTTGCTTCTACTGCTTCCCAGCCATCGTTAATTGTGAAATATACCTTGTTGTCGTTTTTCATTGTATTGTTAACGTACACATAAACATAGCATTTTTCGCTTCCTGCTCCAACACCAACATATGGATTTTTTACAACTGTTTCTCCCGGGAATATTTTAGAATTTGCTACCCAGTCTGGTTCATATAAATTTCCGTTTAATTTTGACTCGTCCTTATCAATCGGTTTGTCATCAGGACCACCGTCCGGCTCTGTAGGGTCAATTGGGTTGATATTACCAACTGTAAATTGGTTTGATAATGAATCGTGAGTTGTTAACCATGCAACAGTTCCCCCTATTAATAATACACATGCCAATAATGTTGCAATAATTGCTGTTCGTTTTGTCTTACGACTTGTCTGTTTTTTCTCCATAATCTCTTCTCCTTTTGTAAATATAATGAATTGTTGAGCTAATCAATACCATTGCAAGAAGCGTAATAATAATTGCCTTACCGGTTGTTGTTCTTGCGAATAAGTAAATATAGCCTAGTATAGGAAGGGAAAATTTTACCTTTCCTATAATATGATCAAAATCAACGGGGTTTGCATCGTTGATTTGATTACCGTTAGAATCTTTATTGTGAATGCCGTATGTCTTTACCTGCCGATTTGGTTCATCAATTTCACGTATTCGATGAGTCGCTACAACCTTGTCATCTAAATAAAAACTAATGTCATCTCCGACCTTTAATTCTTCCGGATTCACTTTTTGAATATATACAATAGAGCCAACTTTATATTTTGGCATCATACTGCCACTTGTAATTACATAGGGATTTAAACCGATGAGCCTTACTCCGCCTAATGCAAAGATGAGAACTATACAAATAATAAAAAAGAATTGAGAAATATACTTGAAGATGTGATTAAATATGTTGCTTTTTTGCGTTTTCATTTCGACTCTCTCCTTCACTTCCACATGATAAATAACAGAAATGTTTCTTCTGTACGATTCCTTATGAGAGTCTTGTTATACTTCTTTTCTCTCTAAAAAATTTGATTATCAGTTTTTTCTGCTATATATATTACGACTATTTTATTTATTTTTCAACTTCATTCGACAAAAATGTTATTTTTTTATAAACCATTTTTGA
>NZ_BAAHSH010000046.1:0-37123 GCF_054660755.1 Faecalimonas hominis | reverse complement strand
CTTTATAATACGAGGAGATAGAGCAGGGTGAATCTATGGAAAAGGTAAATAGAAATAAAAGGAAAAATCGGAAAATATTTTTTGCATTCTGTATTCTGCTTTTATCAGTTATATGTATGGGAGGTCTTAGAACAGAGGCGGAAGAAAATAAAATACCATTAAATCTTGAGATAGAAAATGATATCGGGCTCAAAGCAGGGACAGATAAAAATATAGGTCAGGACATACCGTTTGTGTTTGAGATTATTCCGGAAGAAGCGAAAAATCCGGTTCCGCCAACAAGAGAAGTGAAAATTATCGGCGCAGGTAAAGCGGCATTTAAGACGATTTATTTTACAACTCCCGGAAACTACAAATATATCATTAGACAAAAAACAGAGGGAAATAAAAACTGGAACTTAGATAATAGAGAATACAGAGTAAATGTATCCGTAAAAAAAGCGGAAAATAACAGACTTTCATTGAGTGTATGGGGATTTATTAAAGGTTCTGATGAGAAAGCAGATGTTTTCCGGTTTGAAAATTTTTATCGGGGAAAAACAGGGACTCCTCACCCGATAAAAACAGGTGATGAAAGCCATGCAGAGCCGGCAATTTTAGTATTGCTGGGAGCAGGAGCGGTAATAACGTGTATCATTGCCAAAAGAAAACATTAAAGGGGCGGACATGGAGAATAAAAAGTTAGTTGTATATTTTTTGATAAAACTGGCAATTGTCTTTGCGGTAGTGGTGGCAATGTTTACCTTAGTATTCGGAGTGCTTTTTTGTAAAGGAGAAACAATGTATCCCCGCCTTCGTGATGGAGATGTCGCAATTTATTATCGCCTGACTACAGATTATCAGGTGGGAGATGTGGTGGTATTTGAAAGCGGCGGACAAAGTATTGCTGCCCGTATCGTTGCACGTGAAGGGGATACGATAGAATTAGATAAGGAAGGGCGGTTGCTTGTGAATGGGAATATCCAGCAGGAAGAGGTCTTCTTTCCTACTGAACCTATTGCAGGGGGAATTACTTATCCGTACAGGATAGAGAAAGACAGTTTTTTTCTGCTTTGTGATAATCGCCCGGCAGCAAGTGACAGCCGATTTTTTGGAGCGGTTTCTCAGAAGAAAATCAAAGGAAAAGTAGTCAACCTTTTTAGAAGGAGAGGAATCTGACATGCGGGTACAAACATGGATAAGGGCGGCGGATAAAGTGGTAAACTGCATAATCTGGGTATTGATTTGTATACTGCTTTTGTATAGCGGATTGGGTTTGTGGGATACATACAGCGTCTATAGAGGCGCTGAAAACAGTGAACTGATATATAAATATAAACCTTCAGGCGAAGGGGCAAATCCATCGCTGAAAGAATTACAAAAACTGAATCCAGATGTCTGCGCATGGCTGACTGTGGATAACACAAAAATCGATTATCCGATAGTGCAGGGAAAAACAAACATGGAGTATATCAATAAAGCGGTAGATGGAAGTTTTTCGCTATCAGGCAGTCTGTTTCTGGACTATCGCAATGAACGGAATTTTCACGATTTCTATTCTCTGATTTACGGGCATCATATGGCGGGCAATGTTATGTTTGGAATTTTGCCGTCTTTTCAGAAAAAAGAATTTATTGAAAGTCATACTTCGGCAACTCTCTTTCTTCCGGACAGTACGAAAAAAATTGAAATTTTTGCCTGTGTCTACACAGACGCTTATGATAGTATTGTATTTAATCCGAAGTGCAATGATGCAGATGCGCGCACAAAAGTGTTGAACAGAATACGGGAAAAGGCGGTCCGATACCGTGATACGGAGTTAAAAGATGGAGACAGAATCGTGGGGTTTTCAACATGTTATAACACAACTACAAATGGAAGAATAATTGTTTTTGGAAGATTGAAATAATTTTTAGGAGGACGAAGTATTGAGAGCAGAAAAGGGTATTCAATCGGAATGGATTGAAAGAATGTCTAAACAGGTTGGCCTGTTAAGCCTGTACCAGGATAAGTTTGAAGTTTCATACTTGAATGAATTATTAATTACAGAGTTAAAATACAAAAACTTGGGAGATTTTAAAACACATATTGGCAATTCTGTATTAGAAATCGTTCACCCGGAGGACTTGGAAGAATTTCGCAGATTTTTGTTATTGAAAACGGAATACCCGGAAAATCCTAAGTTTAAATGTCGTCTCAGATGCAAGGATAACAGTTTCACATGGTATGAGGTGTCGCGCGTTCACTGCGTGGGACGGGAACAAAAACCAATGCTTTTATGTACTCTGATAAATGTTTCGGGATATATGAAATTTCCAAAAAAAATGTATCAGGCAGCAACTCTTCAAAACGGGGAAATCGTAATCCGAATTGAAGTTGAAGAAAAGACGGCGTACATTCCGGTAGAGTTGGCTGCGAAATATAATCTTCCGGAAAAATTTTTAAATATGCCATACAGTCTGATAGAATCAGGATATATTTTGGACGAGAGTGTTGTGGACTATCTGAAGTTTTATGGAAAGATAGTGAAGGGGGAAGAAGGTACAGTAGAAGTACAGTCGAGAGGGATAGACGGTGTTACAAGATGGCTGTACGGAAAATCTGTCGTTAAATGTAATGAAGAGGGGAAGGCGGTGACAGCCGTTGTGTCCTTCCTCGATATTACGGAAAAAAAGAAAAAAGAGATAAAGATAAATAGACTGCAGCAGTCGGAAATGTTTTTTAAGAAAGCGGCTGAACTGTCTGAGAGAATTATTTTGAAATACGAATTTCATACAGACTGTTTTATCCCGGTTACGGGAAGAGCCGGTAAAATATTAGAAAAATTTCCTGAATCGTTATCACCGCTAAAAATCGTCAATGCGCAATTTATAGAAGATGAATATTTGTGGGAAGTACATAGGGCATTTTACAACATGAAAAAGGAAGCAAGAGACGGCAGTCTGTGTGTGAGGATAAAAAGTTTAAGCGCAGAGAAGCGGTGGAAATGGTATAAGTTCACATACTATGTAATAGTTGACAGTGAGAAACAACCGACTCATGCAATTATATTTTGTGATGATATTACAAAAATGAGAAGCGGAGAACTGGCAGAACAGTGTTTGGAGAATAATTTAAACAGAAAAAGTCAAAAACCGGTTTTTAATCTGGTCTATAATCTATCGTTAGATGCATTTGAGAAGAGTGAGGGAATGGTTCCGGGTTATTACGCAGATGGTGTTATCGCTTCATATTCTAAAGCGTTTGACTGGATCTGCGGGCAGGTGCTCCCTGAATATCGCGAAAAATTCCGAAAATGTTTTTCAAAAAACATACTTTTGAAAAAAGGCGAGGACAGGGGAGAGGAAATTTTCCCGGTTAAATATAAAGAGCGCACGCTTTCTGTAAAAGCAGCGTATCAGGTATTCAAAGATGTGTATACGGAATCGCTTATCATCTGGATTCAATGTCAGGAAACTGATGCGGGAACGACAGAAGCGGTGAAAACAAATATAATCTGCAAAGGTATTTATATACGCACATTTGGTCATTTTGATATTTTTATCAATGGAAAAGCAGTCCCGATACAAAATGCAAAAGCGAGAGAATTACTGGCTCTTCTCGTAGATAAAAGAGGTGGATTTATATCTGCCGAAGAGATTTTATCGGTTTTATGGGAAGATGAGCCGATGAGTACAAAAGCGTTGGCTAAAATCAGACAGACAGTGATGATTCTTAAAAATGTGCTGAAGAAATATACGGAAGAGGAAGTAATTGAATCCCAAAGAGGATTGCGGAGGCTGAATATAGATATCGTAAAGTGTGATCTGTATGATTACTTATCGGGAGCAAGCGAATATGTTTCTCTATATCAGGGAGCATATATGCCGAATTACAGTTGGGGAGAAATGATGATCCCCGAATTAAACAGGAGAAAAGTTCGATTTAGCGAGCAGGATTTTTATGAAGAGTAGAAAAAAGCCTTTAGGCGAAGAAAGGGAGAACGTGATAAATTTATTGCGTTCTCCTTTAAATTTTGTTTGATTTACAGAGGAAAAAAGTATTATAATAAATCTATTGCCATGTAAAAAAATACGATAAAGGAGGAGAAAAAATGATAAAAGAACTTTCAAAAAGCATTCGGGAATACAAAAAACCATCTGCGTTAGCACCGGTTTTTGTTTCTTTGGAAGTTATAATGGAGTGTATTATTCCATTTGTAATTGCCCGTCTTGTAAATGAGATTAAGGCAGGCTGTGAATTCAAGACAATTGCGATTTATGGCGGAATTTTAATTTTGATGGCAGGCTGTGCATTGCTTGCAGGCGCGATAGCAGGCTCTGTCTGTGCTACAGGTTCATGCGGATTTGCAAAAAACCTGAGAAAAGATATGTTTTATAAGATACAGACATATTCCTTTACCAATATTGATAAATTTTCCACTTCGTCACTTGTGACAAGGCTTACAACTGATGTGACGAATGTGCAGATGGCATATATGATGCTGATAAGGGTGGCAATCCGTTGTCCGCTTATGCTTATTTTTTCTTTTACAATGGCATTTATTATGGGAGGAAAAATGGCATGGATATTTGTTATATTAGTTCCGATACTGGCAGTGGGATTGTTTTTAATTATCCGAATGGTTATGCCGTTGTTTAAGCAGGTATTTAAAAAATACGATAAGTTGAATAATTCCATTCAGGAAAATATTAAAGGAATGCGTGTTGTAAAATCTTATGTGCGCGAAGAATATGAGAAAGAGAAATTTGAAAAGGCGGCAGATAATATCTGTAAAGATTTTACGAAGGCAGAGAAAATTTTGGCATTCAATAACCCGCTTATGCAGTTCTGCATGTATACGGTTATGATATTTGTTTTATATTTTGGCTCATATGTTATTATCACATCAAGGGGACTTGACTTAGATGTCGGACAGTTCTCGGCGCTTCTGACATACAGTTTTCAAATTTTAAACTCTCTTATGATGATGTCTATGGTATTCGTTATGATTACAATGGCAAGTGAGTCGTCAAAACGTATTATGGAAGTTTTGCAGGAAGAGGGCACAATTAAAAATCCAAAAAATCCCGTTTATGAAGTGAAAGACGGTTCCGTTGATTTTGAAAACGTCAATTTTAAATATGCGGAAACAGCCGAGAAGATGGCGCTTTCCAACATTGATTTACATATACGTTCCGGCGAGACAATCGGAGTGATTGGAGGGACGGGTTCTTCCAAATCTTCGTTGATTCAGTTGATTTCAAGATTGTATGATGCGACGGAAGGCAGCGTAAAAGTCGGTGGAGTTGATGTAAGAGAGTATGACCTGACATCATTGAGAGACGAGGTATCCGTTGTATTGCAGAAAAATGTACTATTCTCCGGAACGATTAAAGAGAATCTTCGCTGGGGAAATAAAGAGGCGACAGATGAAGAACTTGTCGAAGCGTGTAAACTGGTGCAGGCGGACGATTTTATCAGACAGTTCCCAAGACAGTATGATACTTACATTGAGCAGGGTGGAACAAATGTATCCGGCGGTCAGAAACAGAGATTATGTATTGCGAGAGCGCTGTTAAAGAAACCTAAAATTTTGATTTTGGACGACTCGACCAGTGCGGTAGATACAAAGACAGATGCGCTTATCCGTAAAGCGTTTAAGGAATTTATACCGGAAACGACAAAGATTATCATTGCTCAGCGTATTTCTTCCGTGGAGGAAGCGGACAGAATTATCGTGATGGATAAAGGAACGATTAACGCAATCGGAACACATAAACAGTTACTTGCAGAAAATGAAATTTATCAGGAAGTATATATTTCCCAGAATAAGGCAGGTGAAAAAGATGAATAAAAAGAAGAAAAAAGGTACACTTGGAAGAATACTGAAAACGTTATTTGAGTTTTATCCGGTAAGAATGCCAATCGTTTTTTTCTGCATTATTTTCAGTGCGGTTGTCAGTTCGATCCCTGCGATTTTCATGCAAAACATTATTTCTATAGTAGAGACAAGTTGGAAGACGGGAGATTGGGACGCAGTTGGTGGAAAGATTGTCACTTATGTGGGGATTTTGTTGATTTTCTATATACTGTCACTGCTTTCGGCTGTCACTTTCACGCAGATGATGGCAACGATTACACAGGGATTTTTGAAAAAACTGCGTGTAAAAATGTTCCACGGAATGCAAAACCTTCCGATAAAATATTTTGATACGCATAACCACGGTGATATTATGAGTTACTACACAAATGATATAGATACGCTGAGGCAGATGGTATCTCAGAGTATTCCACAGTTATTGATTTCATCGGTAACCGTATTAACTGTGTTTAGTATTATGTTATATTTTAGTTTATGGCTTACTCTGGTAGTTATCGTCGGTGTAGTATTTATGTTCATCGTGACAAAGAAAATCGGAGGAAATTCAGCAAAATATTTTATCCGTCAGCAGACTTCTCTTGGAAAGGCAGAAGGGTACATCGAAGAAATCATGAACGGACAGAAAGTTGTTCAGGTATTCTGTCATGAGAGAGAATGTGAGGAGGCATTTGACGAGATAAACGAAAAACTGTTTTCGGACTCGGAAAGTGCCAATAAATTTGCAAATATGCTTATGCCGATTTTAAATAATATTGGAAATGTTCTTTATGTTACCGTAGCGCTGACAGGAGGAATTTTACTGCTGGCAAAAGCGCCTAACGTCAGTTTATCCGGAATGGCAATCGGAATCAGCATTGTTGTACCGTTTTTGAACATGACGAAGCAGTTCTGCGGAAATGTCAGCCAGGTATCTAACCAGGTGAATTCAGTTGTTATGGGACTTGCCGGAGCGGAAAGAATTTTTGAATTGATTGATGAAGAGCCGGAAGAAGATGAAGGATATGTAACTCTTGTCAATGTAAGAGAGGAAAACGGAGAGATTGTAGAGTGTAAAGAACGCACGGGAATGTGGGCTTGGAAACACTCTCATCAGGAGGACGGAACGGTAACGTACACAAAACTTGCGGGAGATGTCCGTATGTTTGATGTGGACTTTGGATATGAAAAAGATAAAACGGTTTTACATAATATTACTTTATATGCAGAACCGGGCCAGAAGGTTGCGTTTGTAGGTTCAACCGGGGCAGGAAAGACAACGATCACAAATCTGATTAACCGCTTCTATGATATAACAGACGGAAAAATCCGCTATGATGGAATCAACATCAATAAGATTAAAAAGTCGGATTTAAGGCGTTCGCTCGGAGTTGTTCTTCAGGAAACAAACCTGTTTACGGGAACGGTTATGGATAATATCCGTTACGGAAGATTAGACGCGACAGAGGAAGACTGCATTGCGGCGGCAAAACTTGCGGGGGCAGATGACTTTATTACACGTCTGCCGGAAGGTTATGACACGCTTCTGACAGAAAACGGAGCAAATCTTTCGCAGGGACAAAGACAGTTGATTGCGATAGCAAGAGCAGCGGTTGCAGATCCTCCGGTAATGATTTTAGATGAGGCTACGTCCTCCATTGATACCCGAACCGAGGCGATTGTTCAAAAAGGAATGGACGCACTTATGGAAGGAAGAACTGTTTTTGTCATTGCACACCGCCTTTCTACCGTGCGAAATTCAGATGTCATTATGGTTCTCGAGCAGGGACATATTATTGAACGCGGTACACATGAAATGCTTATAGAAGAAAAAGGTAAATATTATCAGTTATATACAGGGGCATTTGAACTGGAATAACAGCGAAGGAGAGAAAAGCCATGGGAATGAAAGTAAACAAACAACTGCCTCTTCCGTCAGAGTTGAAGGAAGAATATCCTATGTCAAAGGATATTGTGGAGTTAAAAAGAAAAAGAGATAAGGAAATCAGAGATATTTTCACGGGGAAATCGGATAAATTTATTGTACTTGTGGGCCCTTGTTCGGCGGACAATGAAATTGCAATCTGTGACTATGTGAACCGCCTGTCCAAATTAAATGAACAGGTATCAGATAAATTGATGATTATTCCGAGAATTTATACAAACAAACCGAGAACAACGGGGGCGGGATATAAGGGAATGCTTCATCAGCCGGAGCCGGACAAGGCTCCCGACCTTCTCGGTGGAATAATTGCAATACGAAAAATGCATATTCATGCCATTGAGGAGAGCGGACTTACCTCGGCAGATGAAATGCTATATCCGGAGAATAGAAGTTACCTGGACGATGTATTATCTTATGAGGCGATAGGAGCGCGTTCTGTGGAAAATCAACAGCACAGACTGACAGCCAGCGGAATGGATATTCCGGTGGGAATGAAAAATCCGACAAGCGGAGACTTTTCCGTAATGATGAATTCTGTAATTGCGGCGCAGAGTTCCCACACGTTCATTTACAGGGGAATGGACGTGACAACAGATGGAAATGACCTTGCACATGTTATTTTGCGCGGTGGGGTGGACAAATACGGCACATGTATTCCAAACTACCATTATGAGGATTTAGTCAGATTGCAAAGCACATATGAGAAAATGAGCCTGCAGAATCCGGCAGCCATTGTTGATGCAAACCATTCAAATTCCAACAAACAGTTTAAAGAGCAGATTCGCATTGTAAGCGAAGTGCTGCACAGCAGAAATTATAATCCGGAGATTAAAAAGTTAGTGAAAGGGGTTATGATTGAAAGTTATCTGGAAGAAGGGTGTCAGAGCATTGCGGAGGATAGGATTTACGGGAAATCTATTACCGATCCATGTTTAAGTTGGAAGGATACGGAAATACTGATTCATAAAATCGCTGAAAATTGTTAGAAAAAATATATATAAATATAGCCTCGTGTGA
Source organism: Faecalimonas hominis (assembly GCF_054660755.1). Taxonomy (NCBI): domain Bacteria; kingdom Bacillati; phylum Bacillota; class Clostridia; order Lachnospirales; family Lachnospiraceae; genus Faecalimonas; species Faecalimonas hominis. The sequence goes on along the minus strand of NZ_BAAHSH010000046.1, from coordinate 28,343 downwards.
TATAATTAGAAATAAGAATAAATTTTCGGAATTATATAGAAGGAGGCTGAGGGTATGACTGATAATATTATCATTACAATTGGAAGACAATTTGGAAGCGGCGGACATGAAATTGGAAACAGACTGGCAACAAGACTAGACATTCCTCTTTATGACCATAATCTTGTCAAGATGGCCGCACGAGAGTTACATTTGGACGAATCGGTTGCGGAAGAGGCAGATGAGAGTATGCTTGGAAAATTCCTTTCTGCTTATGTTGTAGGTGTAGGAAGTTATACGTCCTTTATTACAAATGAAGCCGTTGTAGAGCCTGTGAGTGACAGATTGTATGCGGAGCAGACAGAGATTTTGAAGCGGCTGGCAAGAAGAAGTTCCTGTGTGATTGTAGGGCGATGCGCAGACTATATATTGGGAGATTATTCGAATTATATACATACTTTTATTTACGCATTTTGGGAAGACAGAGTCAGAAGGATTATGTCTATCTATGGAATGACTGAAAAACAGGCAAAAGAAAAAATAAGACAGGTAGACAAAGAGAGAAGATTATATTATGAAGCCCACACAGGAAGAAAATGGGGAGATATAGAATCTCACCAGGTATTGCTTAACAGCAGTCTTCTGGGAATAGACGGTACGGTGGATATATTAGAAGCGGCCTACCGAAAGAAAGTGGAACAAATAAAGAAAAGCAGATAGCAAATGGCAGGAGATTTTACTCCTGCCATTTGTCGTATTAGCATGAAACGGTTTCTTCATCTCTTTTTAAGAAAAAGTTGAATACGGAATGAAAGAGTTTATCAAATACTAACCCATATAAAGAACCGAAAGCGTTGTTAAATATTCTGAGAAAAATAGCACCGTACAGTGAAAACATCGGAACGGCGATGGCTAAAGCGCCAAAAGAGTTAAATACGGTCTGCCAGCCGTAACTTGCGGAAAGCCCTACACCGATACCTCCAATCATACCGATACAGCCATAAGCGCTTTCAGGCAAAACAGTGTATAAAACTAAGAATAAAACTGCACCGAGAATATTTCCCGGGGCACGAAATTTCACACGATATACCAAATCTTTACGAAATGGAAGAAGGACGGACATTGCGGAAATTCCGATCCACATGGCGCGTGGAATATTCAATAAGGAAGCAATCAGCAAGGCGGTAGATACGCCGAAAGTAAAGCGCAGATACCACTGAGTACGGCTGGAAGTCAAATCAAATTCTTGAAATAAATGTTTAAAATTTCTTTTATATGTGTATTTTTTGTGGTTACGGTATAAGATAAGTGAGGTCATTACAGCGCCGACCAAAAGTCCTGCCAATCGCATTTTATAGGCGTGACCGCTAACGTCATATCCCTGTAAAAGCAGATACCCCAACACGAATGTGGAGTGGTTGGACATAATAACATTGTGGCAGCCGAAAAACATTAATAAAAAGATACAGATAGCATTAATGAAAAAAGCAGGAACAGGTGAAACCATATTAGTTAAGCGGGGACCGAAAGCAAGTATGCAAAAAATTCCCAGAAGAACAGCGGAGCCGTGTGGTGTATGAATTCCCAAATCTGCCTGTCGGAATACCATGACGGACAGGAGAACAACCACACCTACAATACTGTTATCTGCCCCAAAAAGTTTCGTGTATAATGTGACAAAAAGAACACAGAAAGCAACGGTGAGAAGAATTTTAAATAAATAGATTCCCCAATGTTTCACTTTCTCCTTCGGCTCGTTTATACTCTTTAGAAGTGTTTTTGAGCCGGATTGATTTAATTGTAATTCCTGATAAAAAGTCAAATCAATTACCTCCCTTTTCTTTTAATAACAATTCGTTTGCTTCTTTAATTTTTGTGGTGAGAGATTCAAAAGAGTCATCTCCCAATACTCTTCTTAACCGATATATCGGTTCCAGGTAGTATGCGTATGTTAAATTTAATTCTTCGTTCCCCTTTTTTGTAATAAGTAAGGAATAACTTCTCTTGTCCGTCGGATTGGATTCTTTATATAGAAACTTCTTTTTTTCCAAATTCTCGATTAAACGGCTGACGGCCGATTTACTTAATCCCATTGAAGAACAAAGGTCGTGAGGTGTCAGAGGGGTATCTGACAATACTATGCGGGAAAGTAAATCAAGTTCCTGCGAAGAGGTAATCCCTTCATTTTTACTGCGTCTGATGTGCAAACTGGAAAAAAGGCGTATATCCTGCATTTTCTCTATCATTTCTGTCCAATGATAATCTTTCATTACATAAATCTCCTTGATGCATATAGTTTACAATGTGAACTATATGATATACTATGATAAAAAAACTGATTTGTCAACAAAGAAAATGTGATTTTATCACAGTAAATAAAAAGAAATTTGTTATAATAAAGAGAAAAGACGATAAAGGAGGATAAGAAAATGAATGAAACATTAATAATAGAAGAAGGGTTACAAAAACTGAATGAAACTGAGAATGCGGTACTTTTAGATGTCAGATCAACTGAGGAATACCACGAGGGACATCTGGAGGGCAGTTTAAATATTCCGATTAACCGTCTGCCAACTATTTCGCTTCCGAAAGAGACACCGATTTTTGTGTATTGCTTAAGCGGAGCAAGATCAAAAAGAGCGGCAGATTTTTTAAATAAAATAGGATATACGGCAACAAATATAGGTGGTATTGCCGGTTATCACGGAAGGTTAGTGTTATAAAGATGAGGGCGGTTATATTTGATATGGACGGGGTTCTGATTGACACGGAGAAATATTTAGTGAAATTTTGGTGTCAGGCGGGAAGAGAATTCGGTTATGATATGAAAAGGGAAGATGCCCTGATGATTAGAAGTCTGGCAGGAAAATATGCAAAACCGAAATTGCAGTCGATTTACGGAAAAGACTTTGACTATGCTGACGTGAGAAGCAGAAGAAAAGAGTTGATGAAAGACTGGCTGGAACAAAACGGAATTGAGAAGAAAAAGGGTGTAGATGAGATTTTACCTTATATAAAGAAGCAGGGATTGAAAATAGCAGTGGCAACTGCCACAGATGAGGAGAGGGCAATACATTATTTAAAAGAAATTGGTATTTATCATTGGTTTGACAAGGTGATTTGTGCAAATATGGTGGAAAATGGAAAACCGATGCCGGACATCTATCTGTATGCCTGTGAGCAGATTGGGGAAGAGCCGAAGGACTGCTATGCCGTGGAAGATTCGCCAAACGGGGTACGGTCTGCGTCAGCGGCAGGCTGCAGAACAATTATGGTTCCGGATTTGACGGAGCCGGATAAAGAAACAGAGAAGTTACTTTATGCAAAAGCAGCTTCCCTGTCAGAACTTAAAGATGTTTTTTCTCGAGAGAACCGATAAGCAGTCCGCCGACAACGTTTCCTGCGGTAACGATTCCAAGTACTTTTAAGAATGGCATAACCTGTACACCGAAAACCCAACCGTATGCGGAGAGATAATACATATTTGCAACGATATGGTCATATCCTCCGAAAACAAATGCGGTAATCAGAAGCCATACATAAAAAATTTGTGGGAAAGAACCTACAGGATATTTCTTTCCGAGAAGAACGGCATAACTTACAAAAAGTGCGCAGATAATCCCCATAATAAATAAACTGAGAGGAGAATCTGCAAGTTTTGTATCTACGATTGGTTGAAGACGTTCTAAAATTTTACTTTCAAATCTGCAAAAATGTACGAGTGTAGCAACGAGAAAAGCCCCCACACCGTTTCCAAACCATGCGACAATTAGATCTTTCAGATGATATTCTTTTGTAGCAGCCATAAGCGGACATACTCTCGTAAACAGCATATTGCTGAAGTTAAATACAAGAAAAATTCCCGTAGCAAAGAAAAGCGAAGCCACGATCTGATTTGGAATAATCAGGAAAGTCATTGCACCAAGTGAGATATAAGCGCCTGCCATTAAGCCGCTGAAAAAATTCTGTTTCATATGTTCCTACTCCTTTAGTATTTTATCTTTTGTTAAAAAACTCAATCTTTACGAGTTTACCACATTTGACATACTTTTAACAAGAGAAAAAACAGATTTTGTCCCCCGATTTTCTAATTGACAGAAGTGCGGCGAATGTGCTATTGTGCTAAGTGGTGAAAAAGAAGAAAGGGTATGGCGATGAAGAAAATAGTAATGTTTTTTCTGATCATGATACTCGCATTTGCAAATATAGATGAATGGATTGTGGCGGAGGAGCCGTTATCCATATATACGCAAGATAAGAATACGATGAAAAAGCGTTTTTTAGAGCGGGTAGTGGAAAAAGAAAGTGCCGTGATGATGGTGCGGGGAAAAGTACAGACAAGCACACCGGCAGTGAGAAAGAATGGAGTTAAACTACTTTTTTGTTTTCTCATAATGTGTTTCCTCTATTTTCAGTCAAAGAAAGGCAGCAGAGGAGAGACATTTTTAGAAATACAGGATTTTCTGGAATATCATATTCGGCGAATGCGCCAGATACATCAGATGGACGGAAAGAAAAAAGGTATCTGTTGTATAGGGAACAAAAGCATAGGATAAGATAGGAAAGAAAGGATAAAGAAAAATGGGAATGACAGAGGTATTCATGTTACTCGGCGGACTTGCATTGTTTTTATACGGAATGCAGATGATGAGTAACGGGCTGGAAGCGGCAGCAGGTAATAAAATGAAGAAAATTTTGGAGAGGGTGACATCTAACCGTATTATAGGCGTACTTGTCGGTGCGGCAATTACGGCGGTTATTCAATCTTCTTCAGCGACTACGGTTATGGTAGTTGGATTTGTAAACTCAGGATTGATGACATTGAATCAGGCAGTGTGGGTAATCATGGGTGCCAATATCGGTACGACAATTACAGGGCAGTTAATTGCACTTGATATTGGGGCGATTGCACCGCTGATTGCATTTATCGGTGTAGCGTCCATCATGTTTATTAAAAATGAGAAAGTAAAACATATAAGTGAAATTTTAGCCGGACTTGGAATTTTATTTATCGGTATGGAGACAATGGGAAGTGCGATGGCACCTCTTCAGGAATCTGAAACATTTATCGGATTTATGGCAAATGCAAGCAATCCGATAGTAGGTATTCTTGTTGGTGCGATATTTACTGCGATTATTCAGTCTTCATCAGCATCTGTAGGTATTTTACAGGCGTTGGCGCAGACGGGAGTAGTTCCTCTTTCAAGTGCCGTATACATTTTGTTTGGACAGAATATTGGTACATGTATCACAGCGGTACTCGCATCTATCGGTACAAAAACAAATGCGAAGAGAACAACGGTTATTCATTTGATGTTTAACATTATCGGTTCAATATTATTTACGATTATTTGTCTGTTGACACCATTTGTACATTTGGTAGAGACGTTAACACCGGGGGATACGGTTGCACAGATTGCCAATGTACATACAATCTTTAACGTTACAACAACATTATTACTTCTCCCTGTAGGAACTTACATGGCGAAATTGGCAGTGAAAATCCTTCCTGAATCAAAAGAGGAGGAAGAGGGAGAACATAAATTGGCATACATCGAAAAATTTGAGAGCAGTTATGCAGTAGGTAACGCTGCGCTTGCGATTTCTCAGGTAGAAGGCGAAGTAGACCGTATGCTTACAATGGTAAAGAAAAATACGGAAACAGGTTTCGAGGCCTTGCTTCACAAAGATAAAATTGACGAAGAGAAAATGTTGGACAGAGAAGAATACATCGATTACCTTAATAAAGAAATCTCTAAATATATTGTAGGTCTTATGGGCACAGAGATGGCAGATGAAGATTTGAGAAGAATCAATGCGTATTACAAAATTATCTCCAATATTGAACGTGTCGGTGATCATGCAATGAACTTCTTGGGATATGCAAAAGATTTGAAAATCTGGGACATGAAACTTTCGGGACATGCCTTAAAAGAGATTGAAGAGATGAAAGGGTTATGTGCAAAAGCATTGGAGGACATTACTGTTTCAGATATATCTAAAGCAGGAAATATTTTGGAAATGGCTGCGAAAAATGAACAGAAGATTGATGATATGAAAGAAATCTATCTGAAAGAGCAGATTGAGAGAATGAAAACGGGTGACTGTAAAGCAGAAACAGGTATTATTTTCTCGGAAATTCTTACGGATTTCGAAAGAATTGGTGATCATATATTAAATATTGGTGAACAATACAACGAAATGATGTAATAACATTGCTAGTTTTTTTGGAAAGCGGTATAATAAATCTAAGACGCATAATAAAGCAAAGGAGGCTTTCTTATGAAGATAGATATGCACTGTCATGTGAAGGAAGGTTCAATTGACAGCAAAGTGAGTTTAGAAGAATATATTACGATTTTAAAACAACAGGGTTTTCAGGGAATGTTGATTACAGACCATAACACTTACAAAGGATACCGTTACTGGAAAGAGCATATACGTGGGAAGAAACATACGGATTTCGTCGTATTGAAGGGAATTGAGTATGATACCCGTGATGCGGGACATATTATTGTTATTATGCCGGAAGGTGTGAAGATGCGTCTTTTGGAAGTAAAGGGACTTCCGGTTTCCGTTTTAATTGATTTTGTTCATAAGAACGGGGGAATTTTAGGTCCTGCTCACCCATGCGGAGAGAAGTATTTAAGTTATACGAACACAAAAAGATTTTTTAAATCACCGGAATTAATCAAGAGATTTGATTTCTTCGAGGGCTTTAATGCATGCGAATCGGAAGTGTCAAATGAAGCGGCGATGAAGTTGGTTACTCGCTATCATAAACCGGGCATTGCGGGAAGCGACTCCCACAAGCCTGAATGTGTGGGGAAGGCATATACGATTTTGCCGGAATATGTCACTTGCGAAACGGAACTGATTACATTAATCCGAAAGAAAGTACCGATTGAAATCGGCGGAACATTGTATGAGAAGACAACAAAAGAGAAATTGGGAAAAGCAAGTAAAATTTTGACGTATTCTTTTTGGATATATAATAAAGGTGGAAATCTTTTGAAAGCCTATAAGAGAAAAGGAAAAGAGAAGGAAGAAAATCCGGTGGACGCAATTGATCCTATTGAAATGGAACTTTTGGCGAAGAAAAAATTAAAAAATATATCATAGAGTGAAGGTATGTCTTTGGGCATACCTTCTTTGTATAGGAGAGTGAAAATATAGAGGTATTACGGACTGGTATATGGATATTTATATTGATAAATATTTCCATAGGGGATATAAAAAATAAGACAATCAACAGGAAATGGATTTATGCCCTGTTCTTTTGTGGTTTCTGGAAAGGTGTTACGTTGGAACAGTTTATGGGAGCGGGCGTGGCGGGAATTGTCTTTTTTCTTATTTTATTTTTTACTCCGGGAAGTTTTGGCGGCGGTGATGTAAAATTAAGTCTTGCACTTGGATACTATTTGGGTGCTGAAAAATGGTTTTACAGTTTTGCGATTGCCGTATTTTTAGCAGGAATGGTTATTGTGGGAAAATATATTTCGGGAAAGATAAATAAAAAAGAAGAAATTGCATTTGGACCTTATCTTTGTCTTGGAGCAGTATTAGTGAAAATTTTTATGTAAATAATAGTGACAGAATGATAGTGAATTGATATAATTATTAAGGTTAGGCTATTGTAATATTTATATAAGCAAGGAGATAGAGTCATGGAAAAAGTAGAATTTTTACCGGTGTTGTTAGCCAGTGATATTAATGTATACAGCATGGCGAGAGCATTTCATGAAGAATATGGAATTAAGTCACTGGTTGTGGCGAGAAGTTCCAGCAATATCATTGCAAACAGTAAAATTCTTGTATATAGAGAAAGAGCGGGATTGGATAAGACGGAAGTATTTCTTAAGGAAATGAATGAGATATATAAGAAATACGGAAAAACAAAGAAGTTGATTCTTATCGGTTGTGCAGACCATTATGTCCGTCTGATTGTGGAGAATAAAGCGGAGTTAAAGGATAAATTTATTTTGCCTTACACGGATAAGGAAGTGTTGGACAATATTGTTTTGAAGGAAACTTTCTACGAATTGTGCGAAAAATATAATTTAGATTACGCAAAAACATTTATTTATAAACCGGAGATGAATTTTGAGTTTGATTTAAAGGACATGCTGTTTCCGGTAGTGTTGAAAGCTTCTGACAGTGTGAAGTTCCATCGAAACAAATTCGAAGGTTTCCATAAGGCATACTTTATCGACACAAAAGAAGAGTTGGTAGATACATTAAAATTAATTTATAAAAACGGTTATGACGATAACATGATTATTCAGGAGAAAGTTCCCGGAGAAGATGCAGCAATGTATGATTTACAAATCTATGTTGGAAGTGACCATAAAGTAAAAATGATGAATCTCGGAAATGTTGTTTTGGAAGAGCATACACCGACTGCAATCGGAAACAATGCGGCGACAATTACGATGTCAGATTACAATGAAGAACTGATGAAAAAAATACAGTTCTTAATGGAAGATATCGGATATGAAGGTCTTGCGGATTGTGACTTGAAATATGATTATCGTGACGGCAAATACAAGATGTTTGAAATTAATATCAGACAGGGAAGAAGTCATTACCGCGTAACGGGCGGAGGTTATAATTTAGCAAAATATATTGTAGATGATTATGTGTATCATAAGGAAATTCCGACAACATACGTAAAAGATGAATATTTCTGGCACGTTGTTCCGCTTGGGGTTGTCTACAAATATGTAAAAGATAAGGACAAAATCGCAAAGATTAAGGAACTGGTAAAACAGGGAAAAGTATGTGATTCATTCTATTATAAAGAGGACATGTGCCTTAAGAGAAGAATTATGTATTGGCTCAGATGTATGAATCATTATAAAAAATATAAGAAATATTTTTAGAGAGTGTAGTGTTAAAAAAATACCAAATTTTGATGGAACTCATCAAAATTTGGTATTTTTTGTTTTTACTTAAAGAAGTAAACCGATATGATACACGATGAAACTCATCAGCCATGCAACGATAAGTTGAAAACTGATAATTCCCAATGTAAGTTTTTTGCTATGTACTTCCCTGTTAATTGTAGCAATTGTGGCGGTACACGGCACATACAAAAGGCAAAATACCATGAGAGCATATGCGTTTGCCGTTCCAAAACCAAGCCCGCCAAGTGTGGCAGCCAAAGCGCTCATACCACCTGTTGAAGTAATATTTTGTATACCGAATAGTACACCGCAACTGGAGACAACTACTTCTTTTGCAGCGATTCCGGCAATAAGGGCAACGATAATCTGCCAGTAGCCAAGTCCGAGAGGTTTGAATACAGGGACGATGAATTTCCCTATCATCGAACCGAAACTCTGCGTAATGTCCGTTACATATCCCGTTGGACCAAAATTCAATAAAATCCACATAATGACGGAGGCGATAAAGATAACCGTTCCCGCTTTTGTTAGATAATCTTTGACTTTCTCCCAAACATAGATGGCAATCGTGTGCGCATTAGGTGTTTTATATTCGGGAAGTTCGATAAGCAGGGCATGTTCCGCCTTACTTCCGTCAAACTTGGAGATAATGTATGCTGTCAGTATGGCAACGATAATTCCGATAAGGTACATAGAGTAAGAAACAAGCATGGCGTGTTTCGGGAAAAACATTTGTGAAAACAATACATAAATCGGTAATCTTGCACTGCATGACATAAATGGGGTGACAAGAATGGTTTTTAACCTGTCTTTTTTATGTTCCAAAGCACGAGATGCCATGATGGCAGGAACGGAACAGCCAAATCCCAACAAAAGAGGTATAAATGCACGGCCGGATAATCCTAATTTACTCATAATATCGTCCATGACAAAGGCAACTCGTGACATATATCCGCTATCCTCAAGAAAAGCTAGAGCGAGAAAGAGGATAAAAATATTTGGAAGGAAGGTGAGAATTCCGCCGACTCCTGAAATAATTCCGTCCACAATTAAAGAGATAACCATATCACTTGCATGAACAGAGGCAAGCAGATGGGAAACATTGCCGGAGAAGAATTCTAAGAAAATCTCAAAATATCCTTTTAACCAATCCCCAATGGTAAATGTAAAGAAGAAAACGAGTGCCATAATGCCGAGAAAAATAGGAAGTCCCCATGTTTTATGGGTAAGATAGAAGTCGATTTTTTCCGTGCGCTCTTCCTTTTGTACTTTGTTTACCAGCACTTCTTTAATAATTTCCTCGATAAAATCATATTTTTGATTAATAATTTCCGTCTCATAATTTTTTGTTAAAATATGCGTCAGGTCAAGAGGGTGGCGTTTCAAAACTTCTGAATCATTTTCTAAAATTTTGATGGCATGCCATCTCTTTAAATTGCTCTCAGGGTAATGTTTATCAAATTCATCTTGAATTAAGTCAATTTTATCTTCAATTTCATCGGAATATACCATTGCATATTCGTGGTGATGATTGTGATGATGTTTTGGTGTGCGGTCATGATGATGATGGATAAATTTACTCTGCTGTGCATAATCTTTGTGATGCGCAATGGCGTGAAGAAGTATGGAAAGTCCTGTTTTTTTGCGGGCGGAAACAGGAATTGCAGGAATTCCGAGCATTTCAGGAAGTCTGTGTAAATCAATTTCCATTCCGCGTTCCTCAACAATATCCATCATATTGAGGGCAAGTATGACAGGTTTACCCAATTCGATTAGTTGAAGAGTAAGATACAGATTGCGCTCCAGTGAGGAAGCATCTACTACGTCCACAATCACGTCAACATCATCGCTTAAAATACATTCGCGGGATACCTTTTCTTCCATTGTATAAGACGTCAGGCTGTATATACCCGGAAGATCGATGAGTTTAAACGTATCTCCTTTATAAGTTGTAGTTCCTTCTTTCTTTTCTACGGTTACGCCGGGCCAGTTGGCAACTTTCAAGTTTGCACCGGTGAAGGCGTTAAAAAGAGTTGTTTTTCCACAGTTTGGATTTCCGATAAATCCAACTTTAATTACATTGTCCATTTTCCACCTCGGTTACTGTGATATGTTCTGCAATTCGCTTACCGATGGCAAAACGTGTACCACGAAATTTAATTGTAAGAGAACCTTTTTTATTGTTGTTCAGAATGGTGATTAATGTGCCGTGAGTGAGACCGAGTGCCTCCAGACGGCGTTCCAACTGTAACTCTAAATCGATATTCTCTACACGATATATGTGATGATTTAATCCCTGTTTTAAGTACATGGTAATCCTCCAAATGCTATTGATAGTTATTATCTATAAGCATTGTAAAACTATACAAAGTAAAATTCAAGTATTTTTGTTTGCAAAAGACGGAATTGTGTTATAATAGGATATCTACAGTGGAAAGGGGCGAAGTAATGAATATATACAAAATGATTTTATGTTTTTTTATATATGGATTTTTAGGCTGGTGTACGGAAGTGGCATTTGCGGCAGTAAAGGAAAGAAGGTTTGTCAACAGAGGTTTTTTGAATGGACCGATTTGCCCGATTTACGGTGTGGGTGTTGTTATGGTCGCGCAGTTGCTAATGCCGTATCAATCTAATTTACTTCTACTATATATAACATCGGTGATTGTTGTGACTGCGTTGGAATGGCTGACCGGATTTGCATTGGATAAAATTTTCCATAATAAATGGTGGGACTATTCCGATATGCCGTTTAACTTAAACGGATATGTCTGTCTGCTGTTTTCTTTAATTTGGGGAGTTGCCTGTGTTGTGATTGTGAAATGGATTCACCCGCTGATCTATAAGGGAGTGCTCTTCCTTCCGATATGGCTTGTGATTACTTTAGATGTCATTTTAGTGATAGCAGTTTTTACGGACCTTTTTGTTACGGTTTCCAAGATTCTGAAAGTGAATCAGCATTTGGAAAAAATGGAGGAGATTGCAACGGAATTGCATCGTATTTCCAATGAGATAGGACAGAACATTTCAAAGGACATTTTAGGAGTTATAGAAAGAAGAGATGATATTTCCGGAGAAATGTCTGAGAAGATAACTGAACTGAGAAAGAAATACAGTGAACTGGCAGTACGCAATGCGAAAAACATGAAACGTCTTGTAAAAGCGTTTCCTCGTATGACACCGAGAAAACATAAGGAAATTATAGAGGAACTGAAAAATTATTTAAAAAAGAAATAAATACGAAAGAAAATAAAGGGGAGATAAAATGAGAATATCAAGTTTAATTGCGATGGGAAAAGAGTATTTGCTTTCGGGAGTTATCGGTATTTCCATTGTTATAGTGCTTGCTCTTGTTGTGTATAAATTTTTGTTAAAGGGGAAAAAGAAGATAAAACCTCTCCGGATATTCGGGTGGCTTTTACTTGGAAGTTATATCGTTATTGTGCTGGGAGCGACATTGCTTGCAAGGTCAGAAGCCTGGGAAGCCGGAAGCATTTTACCGTTGTTTTATTCCTATCGTGATGCATGGGTAAATTTTTCTGCGGCAGCATGGAGAAATATTATTCTAAATGTATGTATGTTTGTTCCGCTTGGACTGTTATTGCCGATGATGATAAAGTCTTTCAGAAGTTTTTGGAAAACATATTTAGTCGGTTTTTTGTTTACGTTGTGCATTGAAGGGATTCAACTTCTTGGAAGAAGAGGGATTTTTGAATTGGACGATATACTGCACAATACAGTGGGAATGATGATAGGGTATGGAATATATGCTGTGGCTGCGGCAGCCATACAGAAATACAGAAAAGAAAAAGTTTCGTTGAGAAATGTACTGCTATTACAGTTGCCGCTTGTAGTTTGTGTCATCAGTTTTTCCGTAATTTTTATTTCTTATCATACTAAAGAGTTGGGAAATGTAGGCGGACAATATATTGTGACATACGACACGGATAAATTACAGGTGGAGACAGACAAGGACTATGACAAGAAGTCAAAGGAATTGCCGGTATATCAGTTTGAAGTGATGAGTGAGGCGGAAGCGTCCGACTTTGCGGGACAACTTTTTCAAAAACTGGGTACGGAATTAGACGAGGAGAGAAATGATTTCTACGAAGATATTGCTTTATTTCATGCAAAAGACAGTTATAACCTTTGGGTAAACTATGCGGGAGGAACATATAATTTAACGGATATGGATACGCAGTTTTCCGCGGACGAAAAACTGAAAACAGGCGCTTCCGAGGAAGAAGTCCGCAAAATTTTTGAAGAGTACGGCATAGATATTCCGCAAGAGGCGGCTTTTTCGGAGAAAGAAGGAAAATATACATTTACCGTAAACCAATTGGTAGAAAATGGTGTAATGCTTGACGGAGAAATCAACGGTGAGTTAAATGAAGAGAATAAATTTTTGGATATAAATTATGGGCTAAAGAAGTGTAAATTTTATAAATCCTTTCAGGGAATAAGTGAACGGGAGGCATATGAGCAAATCTGTTCAGGAAAGTTTTTCTATCCTTATGGCAGAGAAGAAGAATTGTCAGTTTTAGTAAAAGACTGTAAAACAGTGTATGAAAGAGATTCAAAAGGATATTATCAGCCTGTGTACTTATTTAGTTGTGAGATAAACGGAGAGGAAAGCGAGATAAAAATTCCTATATTGCAATAGAAACAGAATGGAAAAGATGGCGTTGGCTGTCTTTTCTATTTTTTTGCCTTCTTTTAAAAATCTTAATAAATTGGGGAAAAGATTCAAAAATTCTTAAACAAGACATTAAAAAGCCTTAACGTTGAGCTGGTACAATACAAATATGAAACGGAGGGCGGAAAATGAGTAAGAAAACAAAGAGAATTTTAAATATAGTAACGGCGGTCAGTTTAATTTCTATTATTGCATTTGTTTTATATGGAGTGCATACGGGAGTTTTGACGGATAGACAGCAAATGGAAATGCTTGTAAAAAAGAGCGGATTATGGGGACCGATTTTATTTATCGTGATTCAAATGATACAGGTCGTTATACCGATTGTGCCGGGCGGAATTACCTGCGGCGTAGGTGTAGTTATTTTTGGAGCGTGGAGCGGACTTTTGTATAACTACATTGGAATTGTGGCAGGTTCGCTGATTAACTTTTATCTGGCGAGAAGATATGGAACTTGCTTTGTGAAATATTTCGTTAAAGAAGAAACTTATGAAAAATATATTGGGTGGCTGGATAAAGGAAAGAAATTCGATAAATTTTTTGCATTGGCAATTTTCTTTCCGTGCGCACCCGACGATGTGCTCTGTCTGATTGCGGGATTGACAAAAATGACATGGAAGAAATTTACAACAATTATTTTACTTGGCAAACCATTATCCATTGCGATGTACAGTATGGCGTTAGTTTATGCGGGCAGTTGGATAGAAAGATTTATTGCGTAAGGAGGAGCAGATATGAGAGTATTGATTACAACGGATTTATTTAAACCGACAATTAACGGAGTGGTAACATCTATTTTAAACTTAGAGCAGGAATTGAAAGAGCAGGGACATGAAGTAAAAATACTGGCAGTCTCACAAAACGTATATTCTTATCGGGAAGATAATGTGTACTATGTCAGATCCGTACCTTCTCATATTTATCCGGAAGTACGCGTGCCGGTATCAAGGGCAGCGTCGTTCGTGGAAGAATTGATAGAATGGAAGCCGGAGGTTGTACACAGCCAGTGTGAATTTTTTAGTTATGGGTTTGCCAAACGAATCGCGAAAGCGACAAATGCAAGGCTTGTGCATACATATCACACGTTATACGAACAGTATACGGAATACATTCCTGTCGGAAAAAGGCTGGGAAGGGCAGCGCTTGGAAAATGGATTAAAATGAGGCTGAAAGATACGAATCTGATTATTGCACCGACGAAAAAAGTGGAACAGACTTTGTATCAATACGGAATGGCAAAGGAAATACGGATTGTGCCAACGGGAATCTGTCTTGAGAAATTCAAAAATCCTGTTGACGATAAGACGGTAGAGCAGTTGAGAGAAAGGTACGAAATCAAAAAAGAAGATAAAGTTTTATTGAGTTTAGGACGATTGGGATATGAAAAACGAATCGATGAACTTCTATACGGAATGAAAGAAATTGTTAAAATGGAGGAAAATATAAAACTTTTAATTGTAGGAGGAGGACCTGCCCGGGAAAGTTTGGAAAAACTGACTGACGAATTGCAATTAAGAGAGTATGTTCGATTTGCGGGAATGGTTAGTCCGGAAGAAGTACAGACGTACTATCGGTTAGGAGATGTATTTGTCTGTGCATCTACGAGCGAAACACAGGGATTAACTTACATTGAAGCGGCGGCAAGCGGGCTGCCTCTTATCTGCAGAAAAGATGCGTGTCTGTACGGTGTTCTGGAAGAAGGAGGAAACGGATTTTCCTATCAGGATATTTATCGTTTTGCAAAATACGTCAGAATGTATGCAACAGATGAAGAGTGGTTGGAAAAAGCGGGAAATCACAGCGAAAAGATTGCGGAAAAATATAACACGAATTTATTTGGAAAAGCGGTATCGGGAATTTATCGGGAAGAAATAATAAAAGGAGGGGTGGAAGAATATGAAAGTATTGCTTTATGCGAAAAATCAGCAGGTCGTATCTAAAAGCGGTGTTGGGAAAGCAATGTCCATGCAAAAAGAGGCTCTTCTTGCAAATGGTGTTGAGGTAACGGAGAACAGCGAAGACAGTTACGATGTAGTACATATTAATACAATATTTCCAAGTGACTATAGAATGGCGAAACGCGCAAAAAAGGAAGGGAAAAAAGTAGTGTACCACGCACATTCCACAAAGGAAGATTTTCAAAATTCATTTACCGGTTCAAATTTAATAGCGCCGCTGTTTAAGAAATGGATTATGAAATGTTATCGGCTGGGGGATATTATATTAACTCCTACGGAATACTCCAAAACATTACTAAAGGGATATGGAATAGAAAATCCGGTTTATGCCATTTCAAATGGAGTGGATACATCGCTTTTTTCAAAAAATATATTGGCGAGAGAAGATTTTCGTAAAAAATACGGGCTGCGTCAGGACGATAAGGTAATTATGTCGGTAGGGCTTTATTTTGAGAGAAAAGGTATCTTGGATTTTGTGGAATTGGCAGAACAGATGCCGGAATATAAATTCATCTGGTTTGGATATACGCCTGATATTCAGATTCCGTCGAAAGTAAGAAGAGCAGTTCACAAAAGTCTTACGAATCTTATCTTTGCGGGCTATGTGCCGAAGGAAGAGTTGATTAATGCATACAGCAGTTGTGATTTGTTTTTCTTTCCGTCCTATGAAGAGACAGAAGGGATTGTTGTACTGGAGGCTCTTTCGTCTGAAATACCCGTATTATTAAGAGATATTCCGGTATATGAAAATTGGCTGGAGAACAGAAAAGATGTTTACAAAGGGAAGACAAATAAAGAGTTTTCTTCTCTGATAAAAGATATTTTGGAAAAACGGCTTCCTGTGCTGACATGGAATGGCAGAAAAAGAGCGTTGGAAAGAGACGTGAACTGTCAGGCACGGAAATTGAACAGATATTATGAACAACTTGTATAAGAAATTTGTCTTATGGGATTCCTCTGTAAATATTAGGAGGAACCCTATTGACAAATGGAAAAATGTGGCATATGATTTATTTACTCGTCTAATTACATATCAAATATTCAAAGGGATAATCTTCCCAAGTATTCAAAACGAGAACAATTTTATTTAAGGAAAGGAGGAACTCTTTTATTTAATTTAAGCAACAAAACAGAATATTGTATATCAGGAGGTTTTTAATCATTGAAGAAAGTAAAAAAAGAATGGATAAGTGTATTGTTAGTGTTGTGCATGGTGATTTCCTTTCCGATGTATAAAAAGGTTGTTCATGCACAGGAAAAAAGTGACGTAGTTATTCCTAAACTTGTGCGAATTACGACAAGTCCCTATAAAATTACTCAGTATGGAAAAGAGAGCAGAGGTACTTACGGTGTCATGTTCTTTGTAAAGGAGAAAAATTCTCAGAGAATCGGATACTGCATGGACTTTGGGAAGGAACTTCCTATGAATAAACCGCTGAAAGTATTGACGGAAAAGCAAAATGAACTGCTGAAAGCGGCGTTGGAGTTTGGCTATCAGGCGATGACGGAGACACCTACGAATAAGCAAAAGGCACAATATGGTGCGACACAGGTAATGGTTTGGAACATTATGGAAGGGGTATATGGAACGCCGAAAGCGAGAAAAGCAATGGAGGAATACAGTCGATCCCTGAAAAATGCGTCTGACGGTCTGGCATTTTATGATGAACTAAATCGCAAGATAAATGAAGTAGGTAAATTGCCAAGTTTTTTGAGTGATAAAAAGGACAATGCGGGAAGTCATATGTTAAAGTGGAATTCCCAAAAGAAACGATACGAGATAATTTTAACGGATACAAATAAAGTGAATTGTAAATTGCAGATTGCAGGGAATTCTTCACTGACATTAGAGTGCATTAATCAGGAGAAGAAAGAGTACTGTCTGTTCAGCGCGAAAGATTTTCAGGGAGAGCAGACCGTGGAGATAAAGCGGACTGATGAATTGGGAGGTGTGCGCCCTTATCTGATTTACGGAGCGGAAGGAACAAAGTATCAGAGAGCGCTTACATATAATCCTCAGGGTGTCAAAGATATGGCTGAAGGGTATTTAAAAGTCCGGACAGAAAAGGGCCGCATAGAGATTATTAAGATAGATGAGGAAACAGGGGACACGGAATCGCAACTTCCGGATATATCTTTTGCCGGAACACAGTATGAACTTCTTTCTTCGGAAAAAGAAAGAATAGATATATTGACGATTAACGAAGAAGGGCGTGCATTTTCAGGAGAACTGCCGGCAGGCACATATTATGTGAGGGAAATCAAGGCGCCTGAAGGATATAATATAGACACCGTGCTGCATAAAGTTACCCTTCCCTCTGAAGAAAATATATTGTATACAAAAGTTCAGTCAAAGGAAAATGTTATTCGCGGCGATGTGGAAATTAAAAAAATCGGGGAAGGAAGACCGATGCCTGATGTTGAGTTCACATTGACAAATAAAAAAACGGGCGAAAAGACCGTAATCAAGACAGATGAAAACGGAGTGGCTGCAACAAAACGTGAAGACAGTGAAAGGGGGTCGTTAGTATATGGAACATATACGATAGAGGAAACGAAGTATCCGGAGGGATACATTCCGATGAAAGCGTTTGATGTTGTCATTGAACAGGAAAATGTAAAGTTGACATACACTTTGGAAAATCAGATAATCAAAGGAAAAATCATTGTAGAAAAAAGGGATAAAGATACAAAACAGATGTTGAACGGCGCTGTTTTTGAAATTATCGCAAAAGAGGACGTGAAAGCGGCGGACGGCAGCGTGCTTGTAGAAGCGGGACAGACAGCCGATAAAATCATAACAAAAGATGGAATTGCTGAAAGTAAGGAACTGTATCTTGGAACATATCTTGTCAAAGAAATCAAAGCGCCTGAAGGGTATATTCCTTCGGAAAAATCTTATGAAGTGCATTTAAAATCTCAGGGGGAAGAAATCCCTGTCGTTATGGAACGTCTTTCCATAGAAAATCAGAAAGAGAAAAAAATAATGAAATTAATAAAAGCGGAGGAAGTGAAAACAGGAGACACCGATAAAATGGGAATGTATGGAATAATTTCCCTTCTTTCAATAGCGGTTATTTTGAACGGATATCGTCTGTATAGACAGAAAAAGAAGAATTTTTCATAAGAAGATTGACAAAGCAATAACAAAAACTTTATAATAGCTACCAAAAGGAACTACTAATGCAAAAAGAGGAGGAAGAATATGTTATTGCTTTCAAAAAAAGATATTCAAAAAGTATTTACGATGAAAGATGCCGTTGAGGCGGACAAAGAAGCATTTACCCTTTTTTCTGAGGGGAAAAGTGTTGTGCCTCTCCGCACAAATATAGGGGCACCTAAATATGACGGAGCATTTTTATTTATGCCTTCTTATGTGGAAGACTTGGAATGTTCGGCAATTAAAATTGTAAATGTATTTCCAAAGAACATAGAAAAAGGAATCCCTACAACTCCTGCACAGGTGTTGTTGATTGACGGAAAAACAGGAGTGGTTATTTCTGTTTTAGACGGTACATATGTAACACAACTTCGTACAGGAGCAGCGTCGGGAGCAGCGTTTGATGTCTTGGCAAATCCAACGGCAAAAAAAGGAGCGTTGATTGGAACAGGTGGACAGGCGGCGACGCAGTTGGAAGCCATGCTTGCGGTGAGAGATTTAGAAGAAGTAAAAGTATATGACATCAATCTGCAGAGAACAGAAGAATTTGTAGAGAAAATGAATGAAGAACTCGCATCATATGGCACAAGAATCATTGCAGCAAAAAGTTCAGATGAAGCGATTGAAGATGCAGATATGATTGTAACGGTTACACCTTCATCAAAACCTGTATTTGACGGGAACAAAGTAAAGGCGGGGGCAACAGTAAGTTGTGTAGGTTCTTATCAGCCGCATATGCAGGAGATGGATTCTGTTATTTTACAGAGAGCAGGAAAAATTTATTTTGATTCAGAGGAAGCGGTTTTATCAGAAGCAGGGGATATCCTTATTCCGCTTGCGGACGGGCTGATTACAAAAGAAGATTTCACGGGAGACTTGGGAGATGTTCTTCTTGGAAAAGTAGTTGGACGAGAAACAGAAGAAGAAATCATTGTCTTTAAAACAGTAGGAATCGGAACACAGGATCTTGTAACGGCAAAACACATTTATGATAAAGCAGTTGAACAGGGAATTGGAACAGAGTGGAATTCATAACACAGGAGGAAGATAAGATGGGTCAGGAATATTGGAATGGTGCGGAAGCGGCGCACAGACGAGTAATGATGAAAGCAGCTGGATATTCAGATGAAGATATCCGTAAAAAACCACATATCGGAGTACCGAATTCATTTATGGAAGGTTCTCCGGGAAGTGCACATTTAAGACAGATTGCAGAAGCGGTAAAACAGGGAATCTGGGAAGCGGGCGGAGTGCCTGTAGAATTCGGAATTCCTGCGACTTGCGGAAACATTGCAAACGGAGCAGAAGAGTTAAAATATGAGCAGGTAGGGCGTGATATTGTTGCCATGTCCGTAGAGTTTGTTACAAAAGTACATAATTTTGACGGATTAGTTATGATTGCTTCATGTGATAATATTATTGCAGGCTGTTATCTTGCGGCAGCGAGACTTGACATTCCGTCTATGGTTGTCACAGGAGGTTCTATGCAGCCGGGACACCACTGCGGAAAAGCAATTGTGGAAGCGGATTTAGACGTGGCAAGATTTTCAGGCGCCGGTGAAGAATATTTAGATGAATTAGAAGAGTCAGTATGCCCTTCATTTGGAGCATGTCCTTCTATGGGAACTGCGAATACAATGCAGATGCTCGGAGAAGTATTTAATCTTGTTATGCCTGGGACGGCAACAGTTCCTGCATCGGATAACAAGAAACTCCGTCAGGCGAGAATGGCAGGAAAATATGCAGTAGAATTAGTGAAATCAGGAAGAAAGCCATCAGAATTAATCACAAAAGAAGTATTGTTAAATGCGATTATGTTTGACATGGCGGTAGCCGGTTCTACAAATGCGGTTTTACATATTTTAACAATGGCATACGAATTGGGAATTGACATTACATTAGAAGACTTTGAAAAATATGCAAAAGAAATTCCGTGTATCAATGCGGTTATCCCAAGCGGTCCTTACACGGTTGTGGATTTCCACTATGCAGGAGGAGTTCCGAATGTATTAAAAATGCTGGAATCTAAATTATATAAAGATGCTCCGATGATGACGGGAATTACTCTGGGAGAATTTTTAAGTCAACTGACTGCTAAACCAAATGAAGTTATTCACAGTTTGGAAAAACCGTTATTTAATGAGCCGGGATTAAAAGTTCTTCGTGGAAACATTGCTCCAAACGGTGCGATCGTAAGACCGACAGGTGTACCAAAAGAAGTGAAATACATTAAAGGAAAAGCTAAAGTATTTGACGGTGACAGAATGGCGTTTGAAGCGATTGAGAGCGGCAAGATTGTTGCGGGAGATATTATCGTTATCCGCTATGAAGGCTGCAAAGGTGCGCCGGGAATGAAAGAACTTATGTTAAGTATCGATGCACTGATTGGTTTGGGATTACACACAAGTGTGGGACTCATTACAGATGCAAGATTTTCAGGATTTAACTACGGTGCGATTGTGGGACATGTTTCTCCTGAAGCGTATGACGGAGGCGTTATTGCGCTTGTGGAAGACGGAGATGAGATTATTCTTGATACAATTAATGGTGAGGCAACATTGTGTGTGTCTGACGAAGAACTTGCAGCACGAAGAGAAAAATGGGTATGCCCTCCGTTAAAGGAACAGAAAGGCTGTCTGAATTTATTTGCAAGAAACTGTCGTCCTGCTGAAGAGGGCGGTGCAATGCAGCCGTGGTAAATGCAATTCCCTTATTAAATAAAATCGGTTTGACCGAGGCGGAGAGTAAAACGTATCTATCTTTACTGCGGTACGGAAGTTCCTCAGGGTACGAGGTGAGCAAGGTGTCAGGAGTTCCCCGATCCAAAATTTATAATATTTTGGAAACACTTGTGACAAAAGGATTTGTTCGATTTACAGAAGGGGAAGGGACGAACCAATATTTGGCAGTTCCCATAGAAGAAGTGTCTGAGAGGATACAGAAAGAAACGAAAGATACTTTGGAAGAACTGACCGCACAGTTGAAAGAGTATCAGACTTCCACGGACTTAGAGTATATATGGCATATAAGAGAGTACAAAAATGTATTTGCAAAATGCCGAAATATTATTCGGCATACGGAAGACGAACTGCTTATTCAGATATGGGAAGAAGATTTGCCTCAGATAGAAAAAGAACTGAAAGGGCTTGAGGAAAAAGGTGTAAGGCTTGGAATCGTGTATTTCAGTGAAGATGAAAATTCTTCCATACCCTTTAAAAATTATAGCCGACACGGTATGCTTGCAGAAAAGAGAAAAGAAATGGGAGGACGTTTTATCACTCTTGTTTCAGATGAGGAAGAAGTAGTCTTCGGACAGATTATCAATGAAACGGTTGCTGAAGTTATCTGGACAAAATCAAAACCGATGATAGCGATGTCTGCAGAATGTGTAAGGCACGATATGTATTTCTACAAAAATGTGGGGAAATTTAAGGAAGAAATGCAGGAAGAGTTCGGAAAAGACTACATTAAAATCAGAGAAATTTTTTAATCGGTGAGGAAACTTTAGTCGTACGCAGGTATGATTAAAGTTTCTTCCTGTTTATGAAAATATCTTGACTTTTTATGAGGTATGAATTAGGATAGTGCGTATAATTTTTATGACATGAGAAAATGAGGACAAGGAGGGTACAAGACATGGAGAAGAACAAAGGAAGAGCGGTTGCTTTATTGCCAATCGGAGTATTTTTAATTATTTTTCTCGGAGCAGGGATAGTTACAGGAGATTTCTATACGATGCCTGCCATTGTAGCGTTTTTGATAGCATTACTGGTTGCTTTTTTACAAAATAAAAATTTGACTTTTACAGAAAAACTACAGGTGATTTCAAAAGGTGTGGGAGATGAGAATATCATCACGATGTGTCTGATTTTTCTCTGCGCAGGAGGATTTTCGGGTGCGGTTACAGCGGCAGGAGGAGCGGACAGTACGGTAAACTTCGGTTTATCTATCCTTCCTTCCAATATAGCGGTAGTGGGGTTATTTATTATCGGCTGCTTTATATCCGTATCTATGGGAACTTCTATGGGAACGATTGCGGCGCTGGCGCCGATTGCGGTAGGCATCAGTGAGAAGACCGGTTTCCCTATGGCGGTATGTATTGGCGCAGTTGTATGTGGCGCAATGTTTGGAGATAATCTTTCCATGATTTCAGATACAACCATTGCGGCGGTAAAGACACAGGGCTGTGAGATGAAGGATAAATTCAAAGCCAATTTCTTTATTGTCCTTCCCGCGGCGATTGCCACAATTGCCATTTTCTTCTTTATGACAAGAAACGGGAATTTTACACTGACAAAAGAATTACCGTATAATGTCTGGCAGATACTTCCGTATATTGTCGTGTTAATCGGAGCACTAATTGGAATCAATGTATTTGTCGTGCTGATTAGCGGAACGGTTCTCTCCCTTATTGTGGGAGTGGCAACCGGAAGTATTGCGCTGGGAGATATTTTCATTGCCGTCGGAGGAGGAACGATAGGAGATAAAGCCATCGGCGGAGTGATGGGAATGTATGATATAACGGTTATTTCTATCGTAGTCGCCTGCATTGTATCTCTTGTAAAAGAATATGGCGGAATACAATTTATTCTAAACCTGATAAAAGGACATATTAAAGGAAGAAGAGGGGGAGAACTGGGAATCGCAGGATTGGCATTGCTGGTTGATGCCTGCACGGCAAATAATACGGTTGCCATTGTTATGACAGGACCGATAGCGAAAGAAATTTGTGACGAGTATCATATCAGTGCAAAGCGTTCGGCATCATTGCTTGACATTTTCACTTCGGTAGGGCAGGGAATAATTCCGTATGGTGCACAACTTCTTTCGGCGGCTACACTGACGGGACTTACACCGTTTGCGATTATGCCATATTTATACTATCCGTTTTTAATGGCGGTCAGTGCAGTTTTATTTATTTTATTCCGAAAGGAAAAAGAAAACAGATAGTGAAATTTTTAACAAATGAATTGCAAAAAAGACTTTAAAGATATGGAAAAATAAAGAAAAAGTGATAAAAAAACTTCAAAAATGCAGGATTAAAAAATCAATCCTGCATTTTATTTAATTTTACATTCAATTAAGGCATTTTACAAGTTGTAAATGAAGTATAAAAATAATAAACTTTCACGAAAAACGTTGACTTTTTCAAGCGAAAATGAGATAATAAGACAAATTTGGAATTTCAAGGAGGAACATAATATGTCAACAAAAGCTTATTATCCGCTTAGCGAAATCGGTGCTGGAAAAACAGGTTTTTCTAAAACACGTTCTATCATCGAAGCAGCATTTTATGGAAACAATGTAGTAAAAGTCAGCACATTAAGAGAGGCATATGAATTAGCGAAAAATTCACCTGGAACAATTGTAACAGATATGCCTGTATATAGAGGAGAAGAATTCGGTCTTGACAGAGATGCGAAAGTTCTTTTATTTAACGATGGAGCAGTAACAGGACGTTACGCAGCAGCACGCCGTATCAAAGGAGAACCGGGAGTTGATGCAGCAAAACTTGATAAAGTAACAATGGACGCTGTTTATGAATCACGTTGGAAAACAATGTATCATGCAGAAGTTTATGTTGGTCTTGATCCGGAATTTATGGTAAAAGCACATCTTCTTATTCCTGAAGGAGAAGAAAATATCATGTACAACTGGATGTTAAACTTCCAGTATATGTCTGATGAATATGTAAAAATGTATAAAGAATCAAAAGCAGTCGGAGACGGAAAAGAACCAGATATCTATATTTTCTCTGATCCGCAATGGATTCCACAGGAAAGACCTGATGTTGACTACAGTTGCTTAAGTGATCCTCTTACATTATGTTATTTTGATACAGCAGAAAACTGTGCTTGTATTCTTGGAATGAGATACTTCGGAGAACACAAAAAAGGAACACTTACTATGGCATGGGCAATCGCTAACAGAAACGGATATGCTTCATGTCACGGTGGACAGAAAGAATACACATTATCAGACGGTTCAAAATATGTAGCATCTGTATTTGGTTTATCAGGTTCAGGTAAATCAACATTAACTCATGCAAAACATGGTGGAAAATATCCAATCACAGTTCTTCATGATGATGCGTTTATTATCAACACAGATACTTGTTCATCTGTAGCATTAGAGCCTACATACTTTGATAAAACAGCAGATTATCCGACAGGTTGTCCTGATAACCAGTACTTATTATCAGCACAGAACTGTTCTGCAACTTTAGATGAAGACGGAAAAGTACAGTTGGTAACAGAAGATATCAGAAATGGTAACGGACGTGCGTTAAAATCTAAATTATGGTCACCAAACCGTGTAGATAAGATTGATGCTCCTGTAAATGCAATCTTCTGGATTATGAAAGACCCTACAATTCCACCTGTAGTAAAATTAAAAGGATCTGCTTTGGCATCAGTTATGGGTGCAACACTTGCAACAAAGACATCTACAGCAGAACGTGTGGCAGCGGGAACAGACTTAAATGCACTTCGCATCGTTCCTTATGCAAACCCATTTAGAACATATCCATTAGTAAATGACTATGAAAAATTCAAAAAATTAGTGGAAGAAAAGAACGTAGACTGCTATATCATCAACACAGGTGATTTCATGGGCAAAAAAGTTCAGCCAAAAGATACATTGGGAATTTTGGAAACAATCGTAGAAGGAAAAGCAGAATTCAAACAGTGGGGTAACTTTGAAGATATCGAAATCATGGAATGGGAAGGATTTGTTCCGGACTTAAGTGATGAAGATTACAAAGCACAGTTAAAGAATGCTATGCAGAACCGTGTAAATGCAGTAGAAGGATTTGCTACAAAGAAAGACGGATATGACAAACTTCCTGACGAAGCTTTAGAAGCGCTTCAGAAATTAGTGGCAGAAGTTTAAAAGAATATGATAAAAATAGAATGTGCAGCGCACATTCTATTTTTTTATGCTATAATAGAACAAAAATAGACAAGTAAAGGGGATATAATATGGCAAAATATATGGAAACTGTCCAAAATATTGTGGGAGAAGTTAAGAAAGCAGTTATCGGAAAAGATGAATGTATTAAAAAAGTTATGTCGGGGATTCTTGCGGGAGGTCACATTTTGATTGAGGATATTCCCGGTGTGGGAAAGACAACATTAGCGCTGGCTTTTGCAAAAAGTATGGGAATGAGCTGGCATCGTATACAGTTTATGCCTGATGTACTTCCGGCGGATATCACAGGGTTTTCCATGTATGACAAATATATGGGAGAATTTCGGTATCAGGAAGGTGCTGTTATGTGTAATCTGCTTTTGGCAGATGAGATTAACAGAACATCGCCAAAGACACAGTCCGCATTGCTTGAAGTGATGGAAGAGGGGACGGTTACTGTCGATAAGGTGACAAGAGAAGTTCCGAAACCATTTGTAGTTATTGCAACGGAAAATCCTATCGGTTCATCGGGAACACAGATGCTTCCGGAATCTCAGTTGGACCGCTTTTATATTTCCATGACGATAGGATATCCGGAAATCCGCCATGAAATTGAAATTATAAAGGGGAATCAGACGGGCGGACTGCTGGACGGGATAAATCCGGTTATCAGTGCGGAAGTTCTGACTTTCATTCAACAGGAAGTAGAAGAAGTTTATGTGCATGATGTTATTTATGAATATATTGCCGAGTTGATAACGATGACAAGAAATCACGCAATGATTGAGGTGGGAATCAGTCCGAGAGGGACAATAGCGCTTACAAAAATGACTAAGGCTGCGGCTTATTTATCGGGAAGAGAGTACTGCATTCCAAAAGATGTGCAGGAAATGTTCTACAGTGTAGCAAGACACCGCATTCAGTTGAACTCCAAAGCAAGAATTAATCATGTAAAAGTGGAGGACATCATGGAAGAAATTTTGAAAAAGGTAGAAGCGCCTACACCGAAGAAAAAAGTGGAGAAATAGAATGAAAAAAATAATCTATCTTATAGTGATGGGAACAACCGTCTATTTAAACGTGCTATACGATTGGAAAGAAGGAGCGATGGTTCTCTCAGTGGAACTGGCATTTCTTTTCTTCTGTCTGCTGGAAGCCTGGTTTGTGCGAAGAAAAGTGAAAACGCGGATAGAGGTGAAAAAGGAAATAGCGGAGCAGGGGGAAGAAGTTCCGATTTGCGTGTGGATACAAAATAGAAGTAGTTTCCCTGCCGGGGTGAAAGTGACATTATTTATCAAATATGCCGGAGAAAATAAAAAAATAAAACAGACATGGAGAGTATATTTGGGAGGAAGAAAAGAAGAAACTTTCTCAAAGGAAACTTTTGCTCAAAAGTGCGGTAAAATGAAAATGGAGTTGGGAAAAATCACTGTTTCAGACTGGTGGGGAGGAATTTCCTTTCCAAAGAAGGTAAGGGAGCAGGAAAGAATTTTAGTTATGCCAAAACCGTGTCCGGTAAATTTAACAGTGAGCCATAAGACGAAATGGTTTCCGATAGAAAGCGACGAGTATGCGACAGATAGAAGTGGTGATGATAACACGGAGATATATGAAATAAGAGAGTATAGAAATGGTGACAGACTTCAGAAAGTGCACTGGAAAGTCAGTGCAAAGCAGGACGATTTATATGTGAAAGAATATAGTTATCCGTTGGGAGCGGGGGTGCTTATGCTTCTGGAAGGGGGAAAAAGTGAAAATACTCCTTCATTTTTAATGGGAGTTGTCTCCGTTTCCATGGCAATGCTTGAGAAAAAATGTCCACACTATATTGCGTGGAAAATGAAAGAAGACCCTTTTATACAGAGAAGACTGATTAAAGATGAGGAAAGTTTTTACCAATTTCTTACTGAATTTTTGGAGATAGAGACGAATCTTTTGGAAACGGATATGGAAGAGCGTTACCGTTACCAATATCGCAATGCAATCTATTCTTCAATAATCATTTTTACAAATGCATTGGAAATGCAAATAAATCATCAGGAGAAAATGAAAGTCGGACCGGAGATAGAAAGGTTTTTTGAAACAACGGAAATAATTGTTTAATAGGGGAAAGACATGAAGAAAACAAAAATATGGGAAGAAATAATACAGATAGTTATTATAATCATTGCACAATTGGGACTGTTATTTTCTTTTACGGAAACATTTGATATTTCTTATCAGGAAAGAAGTGTATATATCGCTGTAACTGTGCTTGCTGTTCTCATGTTTATAGTGCTGAAAAAAGCGAGACATGGTCTGTTGTTGCTCGGCGGAGGAATTGTTTTGGCAGAGGGAGCCTTCCTTTTGTGGAAGAGAGGCACAGTTTTTAAAGAGATAAAATGTATTGTGGAAATTGTGAGAACACATATGGAAAATTATGTGAAAACAGGGAAGATTGAGCATCTGTATGAGAACTCCAAATTCACATTGGGAATATTGTTTTTTCTGATTTTGACGACTGGTATGCTTGCCTGTATTATAGTGAAAATGAAAAGGGCTGGTCCTATGTCAAGATTTAGTACAAGTTAAAATGAGGTTTTCCTCATCTTAACCTGCCAACTGCAATTCGTCTTGTTGAAGCCTACGATACAGCTCTTCATAATCGTTTGGTGACATATAATCACAGTGACTATGAATTCGTTTCGTATTGTAGAACGCTTCCAAATATTCAAAAATCAAACGATATGCATGGT
>NZ_BAAHSH010000045.1:0-12901 GCF_054660755.1 Faecalimonas hominis | reverse complement strand
ACTTTTAATAGTTAGTCTTACGCTTTCTGTAAGGAGATTATTTCATAGAAAAGTCAATTTTCAGAAAAGTTTTCAGTTATTTTTTGATTTTGATAGTTATAATTGCTCCGCAATCGAAGTTGTTACCTAAGCACATATTCCCTCCGAGTTTTTCGCAAAGTATTTTACAAATAGACAGGCCAATGCCAAAATTCCCACCGTTTGTGGGCGAACTGTAAAAGAAAGAAGTTGCGGAATTTAATTCTTCCGCTGTAAATCCAACACCATCGTCCTGTATTGAAAAACAAATATAATCCTTTTTTTCATCTATCGATAATACTATTTTATCAGTGGAAAAACGGAGTGCATTGTCAAAAATATTTTCTAAAATTTTTGACAACATATCTTTGTCCGTTTCAATAAAAGCATCTTGTGATAAGTCATGTATAATAAGTTTTCTGCCGTATTGTGCCGCTAATACGGAAAATTCTCTTGTTATATCGGCAATTATCTCTTTTAAATTATACTGCTCTTTTCTGATTTCAATTTCTTCCATTTTCTGTATATCTTTCACACAGTCTACATAGCGTTCTAATCTGCTCATTGCTCCTGCCATATTTTTTATTGTTGTTTGCAGAAGTTCTTCTGTCAGCATTTTTCTTTCCATTGATTTCTCCAAATAGTCCAGATAACCATTGACCACAGTAATCGGAGTTCTCAGGTCATGTGAAATTGAAGCGGTCAATGCTTTTCTTTCCTGTAGCATATCCCACATTTTGCAGTTACTTTTATGAATCTCATTTCTCATACATTCAAATGTATCACACAGTTTTCCCAACTCATCATCAGTTGTGTACTGTATTTGAAAGTCTAAATCCTGCTGCGAAATATGGTACATACCGTTTTTCAGATTTTGAAGCGGTATCTGTAACTTCAATTTGTAATAAAATTTAGCAACCATCAAAGAAGCCGCTATAATATAGATAACAGGCAAAATTACCATAAGAATAGTTACGATCCAATAATATATTTGGTTGTCCTTTGAAAGTTCTTTATAAATATATTTTTGAGGAACAACAGTAGTTTCACTTCCCGTTCCCTCATGATTTTTCATTGTATAATCGGTAACAACAATCGGCCTTGTATCCAGTATTTTCTGCTGCATGTCAGAAAATATCAGTATGGTAATAATTGACAATATACTGACACCTCCAAGACAGAGTGCAGCTAGCATAACCAGCGATTTTTTTAATGACATCTTCTGAAATGTATTTTTTATTTTACCCATTTATATCCAACTCCCCATACTGTAGTAATATAGGTTTTATCCGTAAATTCACTGAATTTCAACCGTATCTTTCGTATATGCTCTTTAATAACAACACTGTCTCCACTGCCGTCAATTCCCCAAATACAATCATAAATTTTTTCCCTGTCAAATACTTGTCCTGCATTTGCAGATAATAGTTGTATGATTTCAAACTCTTTATTTGATAATTCAATTTTGTTCCCTTTGATATAAAGGCTTCTATCGGAATAATCAATAATGAGTTCTTCCGAAAATTTGCTTTTTGTTTTATTATGACTTCTCTGTTCCCGCCGCAAATGCGCCAAAATCCTCGCCAGCAACTCATTCACGGAAAATGGTTTTGTAATATAGTCATCTCCTCCTGCCATGAGTCCGTTGATTTTGTCCTGCTCTGATACTCTCGCCGTCAGAAAAATAATCGGACAGGATATAAAATCCCGAATAGATGCGCATAAATCCAAACCATTCATACCGGCCATATTGATGTCCAGTAAAATAATGTCCGGACCATACGACACTTTATCTAAAGTCTCTTTCGCATTACCGGCAGTAAAAACAGCGTACCCCTCAAATTCAAGTTGTAACTTTAACATATCTAAAATAGATTGCTCGTCATCTACAATTAAAATTTTATATTTTTCTTTCAATTTCCCTTTACTCCTTATCAATGAGATTAGGAAAATTATATCATATAAAAGTCAATTTTTTGTCAATTTTAAATTTTATACTCATAAATAAAAAAAGTCATCTCTTCTTTTTCATCGTTCACATCTATGACCTGCTTCTTTTCGCACCGTCTTATCAATCCCAAATGTTCATAAAACGGATAATTACAACTTGTATCCGTAAAGAGATAAAATTCAGAAATGTGTTGTGACTTCATGTAATCTGTAACTGTCTGAAATAGTCTACGTCCCAATCCCTTTCCCCGACATTTTTCACTAATGGCAAAAAACACCACCTCTCCCTTATACTCTTTGTCACAGTCAGCGAGCAGTTCTTCGTCAATCCCCTTCACACCACCAAATATTTTGGAGATTTTTCTTCCCTCTTTTGATACAAAAAGAGAAACAATGGATTTCAGCCATTTTATCCGCAATTTTAATGGGCATTTATGTTTTTGAATATTTTTTCCCATAATAATGCCAACCGGTATATGATTGATAACCGCAACTCTCGTAAAAGTCTGTTCTATAAGACAACTGTTTAAATACACCTTTGCCATTTTCTTTGCAACCTTAGCACAGCAAAACCTATCATATTTCCACGTTTCCCGTATAATATCCTCTAATGCCTGTCTGTCCGTTTCCTGATATTCCCGTAAAATTATCTGTTCACTCATACGTTTTTTTTCTCCTTTTCACGATTTTCTAATAAATCTTGTTTTTCTCTCTCATATTTCATATAATAAACCGTACAGTAACTGTACAGTCAAGGAGATATTTATGTTAAAAGAGAAAAATACACTATTTACAATCGGGCAGTTTGCTGCTCTGCACGAAATCAACAAAAAAACATTAATGTGGTATGATGAGATCGGTTTGTTGAAACCTGCCTGTATAAAAGAAAACGGATACAGATATTACAGTTATCAGCAAAGTGCGGAATTGGAAACTATTTTAATGCTGCGAGAATTGAACGTATCTCTTGAGGAAATCAGGAAATTTATGAGAAATCGTACGGTCGACAATTTTGAATGTCTCCTACAGGAAAAAATCACGGAATTAAATCAGACCATTTCCCACCTGAAATCCATTCAAAAAGTTTTAGTAAATCATCAGAAAGACATGGAAACATTGCATTCTCTTGATTTGTCTGCCATCACTCTTATAGAAAAGCAAAGCCATTATCTGGTGTCAGTCGATGTGACAGCAGATTTACCTTTTGAAAAAGAAATCGAACAGGTTATTTCCGAGACAAAAAAATATCAGCTTCGCCGTCTGCATGATGCCTCCTACGGTGCTATGATTCCTGTAGATAACTTATATGAAAAGAAATTTAGCGAATATACCGCTTTATATATCGAGATGCCTTACCCCGTCTCCAAAAAAGGTCTGCATTTACAACCTGCCGGGACATATCTTCGGGCTTTCTGTCAGGGAAATTGGGACAAACTTTCCAACAGATATAAAGAAATCCTCGCTTACGCAAACAAGCAAGGATTGACTTTACACGGTTATGCTTATGAAACAGGTATCAATGAACTCGTCATCGACAATATGAACGACTATATAACACAAATTGAAATACCTGTTAAAGTTTATTGAAAATATTTTGCTATATCATTATATTCATCACCGCTAATTTGATAAATACCATTGTACGGCTGCTCTAAATAATATTTTCCGTCATCTTCATATATATATACAACTGACGAGCCTTCTTTTTTAAAGTTAAACTCTACTTTTATCGGCTCTTCTGTATTAACAGGAGAGTCATTTATACTTTCTTTTTTAGTAGTTCTTCCATTTTCTTTTAACACATAGAGCATATCTTCTATCTCTTTTATATCTGTGACTTCTTCTTCCTTATTTGGGTTACTTAAAGATATACTCTTCAAATCGTCTGCTTTAGGAAGATTTAATGTATAAGTTGTTCTATTCATAAAAAATGCAACTGCACAACCAATCAGCAGCAATCCAATTATTACAATAACCCCTATTACCTTCTTTTTATTCATTATTTAATACCTCCTACTCACTTAAGTTCCGTATGGCGTATAATTGCAAAAGATACAACACTAAAAATACCAACCAATATAAATAGTGTCAGCACAGGCAAGATATAGTTTACACTTCCACTTTCCATAAATCCCATTGTTTTCATGAAAAACTTCAAAATATTGTTTACAGTTTCATCAGAAAATACATATCTGAATAACGCAACTGTCAGCAGTACAATACCACCAAGAATAACCCCCAAATAAATTGATGTAGTTTTCCCAACTTTATTGATTACAAGTATCACTAAATATAATAAACAGCAAATCAGTACATAAACAAGAAACAGCCATAACCAGTTCATAAATAAATTGCCATATCCATATATTCCACCATAAAGAGAAATATATCTATCGTTAAAATGATGAATAATATTACCTATTGCCATATCTACAAATGCCATTATTCCGGATATAAAACAAAATAGAGAAAATGTGGCAGCAAATATATATTTGCGTGTAAATCCATTTTGTATCAACATCTTAAAATCTTCTTTAAATCCCAACACACCTAAAATGCTGACATAAATCAATGTATTTATTTCTAATGCATTTGTTCCTATATTTTCAAAAGTCCCCATACTAATTCCAATAATAAGTGTGATAAGGCTGACAATCGCATACTGTATAGCATAAAAGATCCATATATATTTAAAAGAAGTCATGCACTCATATTGAACAACCGATTTTAAATATTTCATACTATTTACCGCCTTTCTCTGTTATTTTAACGAATAATTTTTGTAAGTTCATTGTCGAAATTTGTAAGTTACTATTTGGAGATAATGGCGTTTTCTCCCCTAAGATATAAGCAATTTTCAAATTTCCCAACTCATCATAGCCGATAACCTTTTTATCGGAACAATAATCATCAACTTCTCCGGCAACTCCCGAAATACTATATCCCGTTTCCAACAGGTTCTCTACTTTTTCTTGCAACAAGACTTTTCCCTTATCAATCAGCACAACTTCCTCGATGATATTTGCCACCTCTTCAATTAAATGTGTCGCAATAATAATCGTGCGCTCATTATCTTCGTAATCTTTTAAAAGCAAATCATAAAACAACTCCCTATGGTTTGCGTCCAAACCTAAAACAGGTTCGTCAAAAATTACATACGGAACATTAAGCGATAAAGCAACCGTTAATTTAAAAATTGACTGGTAACCTTTGGATAATGCCTTAAATCTTTTATTCGTATCAAGATTAAATTTTTCAGAAATTTCAAAAGCCTTATTTAAGTCAAAACTATCATAAAACCGTTCAATCCATTTGAAATGGTCTTTAATTTTTAAACTTGTATCATATAAGTCAGATTCGCTCATGCAAAAAATTTTTTCATGTACCTGCATATTGTCTTTTGCCGGTATGTCATCAATAAGAACCTCACCGCTATCGGCAAAAATACGATTCGCAATAATATTAATAAGGGTAGACTTCCCTGCACCGTTTCTTCCTAAGAATCCATAGATTTTCCCGAATCCGAAAGAAAAAGAAACATTATCGACCGCTGTTAAGTTGTCGTATCTTTTTGTGACATTTTTAATTTGAATTGCATTCATGTGCATAACCCCTTTCTATTAATGAAATAATTTCTTCTTTGCTCATTTGTAATTTAGACGCTTCTTCAATCAATGTTGCGATATATTGTTCATAAAACTGTCCCTGTCGTTTTAATTTTATCTTTTTAACCGCTCCCTCTTTTACAAACATACCCAAACCCCTCTTCTTATAGATAATTTCTTCGTCCACCAACATATTCATACCTTTTAAAACCGTATGAGGATTTATGTTCAATAAAGCGGATATTTCATTTGTGGAAGGAATTTTGCTTTCCTCCGGAAATACCCCTGTAAAAATAGAATCTTCAAGTTGTTCCGCTATTTGAATAAAAATCGGTTTTTCTATATTTGCATTTATGTTCACTATATCACCACCTGTTTGTTTGTATGTTTGTTAGTCAAGTAACTAACTAAATCACATCTATAATATACTCATTTTCAAATATATTGTCAATAGTTTTTAACATTATTTTTTCATATAGAAACAATAAGAAATTACTGCCGGAATACCAATCCACAATAGCATGGCAAACAATGTTACCGCTTCAAAATCCGCTATTGTCAGAGAGCACCCCACATATAGACAGGCAATCGGCAATGAAATAACCCCCATTACTTTATGAGCCACATTCCATGTATCCTGATCCCGCACCGTCCACGGCAGTCTTAAATCGGTATGTCTTGTAAATGGAAGTTTTGGAGAAACAATACCCGTAAAAACCATGATACAGGCAATTAAAAGCATGGCAAAGAGCCTCTCGTCATATTCCGAAAAGGATATAACATTCAATGCCACCAGCACTGAAGTCACTATTCCTACTCCTATTTTCTCCCCTGCTCGCTTTTGAACTATTTGCTCACGTTGTATTTCCGCCAATTGCTCATTTAGTTGTGCCAGTTTCTCTGTTAAATGCTCACTATTTTCATCTTCAATTTCACTTCCTAAAAGCGTGCTTACAGATACTTCCAACAGTGAAGCCATACGCATTAAAACTTCTGCGTCCGGAACTGATAAAGCCTGCTCTCATTTTGATACCGTCTGACGCACCACATGAAGTTTTACCGCCAACTCTTCCTGACTCATTCCTTTTCTTCTACGATATTTTTTAATATTTTCACCAATCATGTCCATACCTTCTTTATACAATATTTTTGTATCGATACTGTCTTTACTATACGTTGAAAGTTCTGAATATGCAAGCAACGGAAATTAACATCGCAATATCTTGTATTTTCCTCTATGACATATATACAAATTTTGTCAAAAAAAGAAAGAATTACTAGTTTAATTCTAATATTTCTCCACATACTATCCTTGTAACAAAACAACAAAGTGTTACAAAGAATTATTTCATTATTTAAAGGAGGAAATTATCATGACAAGTCGTTCATCAAATAGGGCTGCTGTACCTGAAGCAAAAACAGCATTAGACAAATTCAAATATGAGGTTGCAAGTGAACTTGGAGTACCATTAACAGACGGTTATAACGGTGACCTCACATCAAGACAGAATGGTTCTGTTGGCGGATATATGGTTAAAAAAATGATCGAAGAACAGGAAAAACAGATGGCTGGTAAATAAAGCCAAACTTTTTGTAAACAAAAAATCTGTCGGTAATTTTAATTATCGGCAGATTTTTACTGTTTAAAAGTTTTATGTATCTTCCTCGCAGAAATACAGTCTTTGTGTATCCGTATCATAAATCGCCAGTATCACGTTAAGTGAACTCGCATTTGCAATCTCTTCACGAGTCATACCTGTTTTCCCATTCTGCTTATTAAATAAAAAATAATATCCATTTTCTACTTTTGGCATAAGTCCATTTCCTTTATCATCTGTCATATATGGACCAGAGATTTCTATTGTGTCATCAGTTTCTTTCCCGGTTCCATATGCTAAAGTTTCCGCTCCTTTATCAAGTGGAAGTCTACTCCATTTCTCATTATTCTTTATCTTCTCTTCCAGTTTGTTATTAGAAAACTCTAAGACTCCGTATGTTGTTCCATCTCCATGAAAACCTCCATGTGTGTCAGAAACCGTAATTTCCTTCCCACCGGATACGTCCACTCCTATTTTTTCAGAAATTTCTTCTGAAAAATCAGTTGAATCGCAGGCACTCATCTGAAACATAAGAATCAAAATAATGCCAACCATTACAAAATGTTTTTTCATTAAACCTCTCTCTCCCGATATTCCAAGATATCTCCCGGCTGACACTCTAATGCTTCACATAGTTTAGTCAGCGTAGATATTTTTATCGCTTTTGCCTTTCCATTCTTTAGTATGGAAATGTTTGCCATTGTAATTCCAACTTTTTCAGACAACTGTGTCACACTCATTTTACGTTTTGCCAGCATAACATCAATGTTAAAAATAATTTCGCCTTCCATAAGTACCTCCTAAATCGTCAACGCATTCTCTTCCTGTAATGCAGCCGCACCGTTAAGGAACTCTGCGAAAGCAACACTTATAACAGCAATCGAATAGCCAATAAATATAATTCCCATTGACAATATAAAAATACTCGGGTGGCTTCTATTCAACAAAAACAGGAAAATATTCCCCATTAAGAAAAAGGTTGGGTCTGAAACTGTCCAAAAAAATATTTTTTTCATTCTCTTTCCATTGATGAAGGTAAAGATAGTTCCCTGCCGAACAGAAGTTGCAAATTTCCACATCAAACCTAAAACAATGTAGCATGGAATTGCCGTAAGCCAAATAAAAATAAGCCACGGTAAATAGTAATTTGAAAACTCTGGATAACTGCTGACAAGTTCTTTACTGACTGTCGGGAAAACCAATAGAAAAATTGCAAATCCACCGATTCCCATTCCTAGTATCATTATTTTTAATAATTTAGATATTGTATCTCGTTTCATTGTATTCCTCCTTAAATACTCTTATATCTTTATTTCTAACTAGACTATACCATTAAAATTATTAAAAATCAATATAAATTTATCGTATTACAATAAATTTATTTAAAAAGGGAAATAGACTGCAACCTTTCGCCTATTTCCCCATCTTATTAAAGAGTTGTTTCCAACAATATATCACGCATATATTTCTGTAAATATTTTCTTAAATTTTCATTTTCTTCTCTCTTCAAATCTGGATCGTCCTCAAGCAGTTGATTTGCTGCCTCGTTTGCATTTTGCAGCGTTTTTGCGTCCTGAAATACATCTGCAAGTTTGAAATCCAAAATTCCGCTTTGCCGTATTCCAAACAAATCTCCAGGGCCACGCAATTTTAAATCTTCCCCTGCAATTTTAAATCCATCATTAGATTTATTTAATATTTCCAATCGTTTCTTTGTTTCTTTCGATTTTGTTCCCGTCATAAAAATACAGTAGGATTGGTGTTCCCCTCTTCCTACGCGTCCTCTCAACTGATGTAACTGGGCTAAACCGAATCTCTCTGCATTTTCAATCATCATTATGGTAGAATTCGGGACATTAATACCAACTTCAATTACGGTTGTGGAAACAAGTACCTGCACATCATTTCGGGCAAATCTTTCCATAATCTCATCTTTTTGTGCCTGCTTCATCTTGCCATGCAGATATTGTACATGAATTTGCTCTCCCAATTCTTCTTGCAATGCTTTGGCATAGTCTGTTACGTTTTCTGCTTGTAACGTCTCACTTTCTTCTACCATTGGACAAATGACATAACACTGTCTTCCCTGTCCGATTTGTTTTTTCATAAACTCATATGCCGTCTTCCGATAAGACGTATCTACAACACAGTTTTTTATCGGAAGTCGATTCGCCGGAAGTTCATCAATAACAGAAATGTCCAAGTCACCATATAAAATAATCGCCAGCGTTCTCGGTATAGGCGTCGCACTCATAACAAGAATATGAGGAGTATTTCCTTTTTCCGACAATTTTTCCCTCTGTTTTACACCAAACCGGTGTTGCTCGTCCGTAATGACCAAAGCCAAATTTTTATATTCTACTTTTTCCTGAATGAGGGCATGTGTTCCTACTATAAGGTCCGCTTCACCTGTTCCTATTTTTTCATATGCAATTCTTTTCTCTTTTGCCGTCATCGAACCGGTAAGTAACTCCACTTTTAGAGGAATATGATACTTGTCAAGCATCTCGCGGATAGAGTGGTAATGTTGTTTTGCCAACACTTCCGTCGGCGCCATCATTGCCCCCTGATACCCATTCAGCCCTACAAGCATCAATCCGAGTAACGCGATAATCGTTTTCCCTGAACCTACATCTCCCTGTACAAGTCTTGCCATGACTTTTTCTCCGGTTATATCCCGCTTGATCTCCTCCCAAACTTTCTTCTGTGCATTCGTCAGTTCATATGGCAGTTGATCCAGAAATTCTTCTATCTCCTTTGGCATTACAAAAGAAAACGTGTTCTGCATTCTCTCTTTTTTCTCTTTTAATTGTCTCAAAGATAAAATGAACAGCAAAAACTCCTCAAACACAAGCCTTTCCCTTGCATAGTAATATTCTTCTTTATTCTTTGGAAAATGTATTCCCCTTACCGCATAGTTATATTCTGCCAAATGATACCGCAGTCTGATTTCTGCCGGCAGTATTTCTTTCTTTAAATCCAAATTTTCTAAAGCCTGCTGCTCCATCTTGGCAATCATATGATTTGTTATTCCCGCCGTCAGAGGATATACCGGCTGAAGTGTGTTTTCCTTCTCCTGGTATTTACTGCTCGGATAAAAAATTTCCGGCTGCTCCATAGTCAATACTCTTTTTCGTTTCGTCACCTTACCCCGCAAAGTGATAACGCTGCCGGAACGCAGTGTATTTTTCAAAAAAGGCATACGAAACCAAATCACTTTCAAAGTTCCGGAAATATCTTTTAAAGTCAGCGTTGTTATTTGCATCGCACGAGTTCCCGTAACCTGAACCGCTCCCCAAATCGTCCCCGTGACCGTAACCGTTCTTCCCTCTTCCACTTCCGATATTTCCACCGGTTTCTCATATACATCATATGTTCTTGGAAAATACCGGATCAAATCTCCCACGGTAAAAATACCTAATTTATAAAATAGTTTTTCTGTTTTTTCTCCTACACCTTTTAATTCTGAAATATTCGATAATTCATTCATAGTTTTTTCCATTCTTCTGATATAGAAAAAGCGACTCCGAAGAATCGCTTTTCTTTTAGATTTCACATCATTTTTATTCTACTGCAAGCACATAGTAGTAAATCGGTTGTCCACCGAAATGTGTATCCACATCTGCGTCCGGATACAACTCCTCAATCTCTGCCGAAAGTCGCTCTGCTTCTTCCTCCGAAACTTCCTGGCCAAAGTATAAACTAATGAGTTCTGAATCTTCGTCAACCAACTGTGCAAGCATATCTTTTGTCGTTTCCTCTACAGATGTTCCAACAGAAAGAATACCTGTATCACCGATGCCCATAATGTCTCCCTCATGGATTTCTTTGTCATCAATGTGAGTATCTCTGACCGCATAAGTCACCTGACCTGTCTTCACGTTTTTGATTTCCTCAAGCATTGTCTCTTCATTTGTCTTCGCATCTGCCTCCGGCATATAGTTGATAATTGCCGTAATTCCCTGAGGAACCGTCTTCGTCGGAATAACAATAATCTCCTTATCCTTTGTTAAAGACTGCGCCTGATTTGCCGCCATAATAATATTTTTATTGTTTGGTAAAATAAATATATGTTCAGCATTTACCGCATCGATTGCCGCAAGCATATCCTCCGTACTCGGATTCATTGTCTGTCCGCCTTCGATAATATAATCTGCGCCTAATTCTCTGAAAATTTCATTTAATCCTTCCCCTATGGAAACGGCTATAAATCCCATTTCTTTTCTAGGTTCT
The DNA here is from genome assembly GCF_054660755.1 of Faecalimonas hominis. Classification (NCBI taxonomy): domain Bacteria; kingdom Bacillati; phylum Bacillota; class Clostridia; order Lachnospirales; family Lachnospiraceae; genus Faecalimonas; species Faecalimonas hominis. The sequence continues at coordinate 1,497 of NZ_BAAHSH010000045.1, read as the reverse complement.
TCCTTTTTCTTCGCCTGCTCCAGAGCAAGTTTCTCTGCATCGCGGATTAATTTTTCCTGATGTTCTTCACGCATATTGTCGATTTTCATTCTCGATAACTGACCAAAAGTTAATGCTTTCTGAATAGCAAGTCCCGGATCATTTGTATGCACATGTATTTTTACAATTTCCTCATCTGCAACACATACTATAGAATCTCCGATAGATTCCAAATATGCTTTAAATTCTCTTTCATCTTTCTCCGTAAATTCTTTTTCAGTCATAATAATAAATTCTGTACAATAACCGAATTTAATATCAGCCGGCACATCATTGCTCACTTTTAAAGTTGCTTTACCTGTACTTGGAGCAATCTTACTGTAATCTATCTCTTTGCCTAAAAACGCATCATATGCACCTTTTAGCACTTCAAGCAATCCCTGTCCGCCGGAATCCACAACTCCTGCCTCTTTTAATACCGGTAACATATCAGGTGTCTGTGAGAGAACATATTCTGCATGTTCAATTACCTGCGGAATAAAAATTTCCAAATCATCTGTTGTCTCAGCCAATTCAACAGCTTTCTCTGCAATTCCCCTTGCCACGGTTAAAATTGTTCCCTCTTTAGGTTTCATAACCGCTTTGTACGCTGTATCCTTCGCTTTCATACAGGCTTTCGCTAAAATAACCGTATCCACTTCTTTATGTTCTTTAATCCCTTTTGTAAATCCTCTGAACAACTGGGATAAAATAACACCTGAGTTTCCTCTTGCCCCGCGAAGAGAACCTGAAGAAATTGCTTTTGCCAGTGATGCCATATCAAACTGTTCAATCGCCGTCACTTCCTTCGCCGCTGCCATAATGGTCAGGGACATATTTGTACCCGTATCACCATCAGGAACCGGAAATACGTTCAATTCATTGATAAATTCTTTTTTCGCCTCTATGTTACCTGCACCCGCCAAAAACATCTTGGCAAGCACTTCTGCATTTATTGTTTTTGTTGCCACAACAAAATCCTCCTTAAACTAATCGATTACCCTTACGCCCTCGATGTAGATGTTAATTTTATCTACTGACATACCTGTAAATTCTTCTACTTTATATTTCACATTACTGATTAAGTTTTCCGTAACAGCCGAAATACTGACACCGTAAGAAACAATCACATGGAAATCCAGCGTAATTTTATTGTCTTCTGAAATATATACCTGAATTCCGTGCGTCAGGCTTTCTTTCTTTAACAATCTGACAAGACCATCTTTCATATTCACTGCTGCCATTCCAACAATTCCAAAACATTCCACAGCAACAGAGCCTGCATATTTAGCAATTACTTCAGGGTCAATTGTAATAATTCCAAAGTCTGTACTCATACTACCTTTCATATCTATACCTCCAATTCATTCTGGATTTAATCGTATTTAACATTTGTATTATACTCTGTTTCCGTGTTTTTTACAACATTTTCCGAAAAGTTAAATAAGAGGAAAATAAACTCTGTCAACCATTTTTGAT
>NZ_BAAHSH010000044.1:0-64439 GCF_054660755.1 Faecalimonas hominis | reverse complement strand
ATAGTTAATCTGTCTTCTAAAGATAAAAATTTTGCCATGTCGGCTCCTTTCTATGCCGCCATTAACAAGAAGATTAACAAAAAAGGAACCAGGATGAAACTGGCTCCGAAAAATGTTTGTAAAGGAAAAACTATACTTTTCCTTTATATAGATTTGTAACACATAAACCAACATGTAGACGGATTAGGTATGGAAATTCGGTTTACAATTGAGGTTTTTTCTATTACATCATAAAGAACGTTCCAAGTACGATAATACCTAACACAATTCGGTATACGCCAAATACTTTGAAATCGTTTTTCTTAATATATCCCATTAAGAATTTAATTGCCAAAACGGACACAATAAACGCCGTCAGACAACCCACAATTAGGATTGCAACTTCCAGTCCCGTAATTCCAATTCCCGACAACATAAACTTCAATATTTTCAATCCACTTGCGCCAACCATAACCGGAATGGCAAGGAAAAATGTAAATTCTGCCGCAATATATCTCGAAGTTCCCAAAAGTAATGCACCTACGATTGTCGCACCTGAACGTGATGTTCCCGGAACAAGCGCCAATACCTGCCAAACACCGATAACGAGCGCCATCTGATAAGATAACTGTGAAAATTTTGTAACAGACGGTGTCTTATTTTTATTTCTGTTTTCCACAACAATAAATAAAATACCGTAAATAATCAACATCGCTGCAACGACAACTGAATTATGCAAATGTTCGTCCATCCAGTCGTCTAACGGAATTCCGATAATCATTGCCGGAAGACAGGCAATCGCAACTTTTATCCACAACTGAAGTGTCTGCGTTTTCTGCTTTGGACTTTTTCGCTTAGAAAATGGATTTAATTTATGGAAATATAAAATTACTACCGCCATAATTGCTCCCAACTGAATAACAACATTAAACATTTCCATAAACTGTTTGCTTGCGTCCAACTGGACAATCTGATTCACCAAAATCAAATGTCCCGTACTGCTAATCGGTAACCATTCGGTAATTCCCTCCACAATTCCAAGAAAAACCGTTTTCAACATTTCAAAAAAAATCTCCATATTTTTCCTCCTCGTCTTATGCTAATGCAAATTTTTCAATTGCTTTTGCCACACCATCATTCTCATTTGTATCCGTCACATAGTCTGCAGCCTGTTTTACTTTCTCCACTGCATTTTCCATGGCAACTCCAAATCCCACTGCCTTCAACATCTCAAAATCGTTCATGCCGTCTCCACATGCCATAATTTCGTCCCGCTCTATTCCGAGCAGAGTTCCTAATCGCAGCAGTCCTTCACCCTTGTTCACACCGAACATATTCACTTCTATATTGTTCGATATTGCAGAGGTAGCCGTGACGCCTTGCACAGTTTTTACTTCTTCAAACGCCTGCTCCCTCTCTTTCAGACCGCTGAACATCACATGGACTTTATCCACGCGCACTTCTTTATCTTCCAACAATTCTTCCATATTCTCCACCGGTTTTCGGCATGACCGGGCATAGCGTGCCATACTCTCTGACTCCGCATAATTTTCTATGTTCTCTAAATCTGACCGGTTTGTATACCCCTGTCCGTCAATAAATATTTCTTTATAAGTATCGTATGCCGAAAAGAGTTGAAGCAGTTCCTTCGTCTTCTCAGTTGACATTGTACATTTGCTGATGATTCTATTCTCTTTTATATCCACAATTCTCGCCCCATTTGACGTCAGTGCATAACGGATACCGTCAATGTCAAGCACTTCTTTTGGTATTCCCGTAAGCGGCCTTCCTGTCGCGACAACGATGACAATTCCTCTCTCAATCGCACGGCAAAGAACCTCTCTGCTGTGATCAGTCAGTTCTTTGTTATTATTCAGCAATGTACCGTCACAGTCAAGACCAATCATCTTAATCTGTTTCCCCATAAACTGTCAATTCCTTTCTCTTTCGTACAAATCGAAATATCTGAAGACTGATTTTATCCTTATTTCTCTCGTACGCCTGTCTTGCATACTCTTTCATGTAAGAAAGTTTTTCTTTCTCTTTCATAGGCAGAAATACAACCGTATCTTTCGCAGGTGCAATAATCAGCAGATCATCTTTCAGTTTCTCGGCACACATCGTCCATATCTGTCGAAAACAGAGAGCGCTCGCCTCATGGAACCCGTCTGCCACAATACCAAATCCGCCATATAATGTTTGCGAAATAACAAATTTCACATCTCTCACCAGATTTGCACAGGCAATATGGTAAAGTTCTTCTATATTGCAATCATCAGGCAGCATTTTATCCCTTATTATCTCATATGTGTCATTCCCCCTGTTGATTACCAAAACAATATGCAAATCTCCCACAAATGTAATAAGAGGTGTATCCTTTGCTGAAATCTCTTTCCCATTTATCACCTGACAGTCGATAAGTTCACCTTTTACCCACGGATAAATTTTATCTTTTATCTTATCCAAACGATAATGTTCTTCTTCATACTTTCTCATGTATTTTCCTCTTTGTCTATTTCAATTTTCTCTTATCATATCAAAATTTGCAAAAAATATCAAATTATAGTAGAATAAAAATGATACTTATCACAATAAGGTGCATATGGAGACTTTGGTTTCATTGAGAAAGGAATACATAATGAATATAATACAAAAACGTAGGAAAAAAGTTTTTGCCCTATTGACTGCTGCCACTCTTTGTTTTTCAAGTCCTTTTACCTATGTACTACATGCTGAGAATACTACACAGAAACAGCAAGATTTGGAAAATAATTTGAATGAGTTAAATAAAGATAAGGACGCGACAGGAAAAAATCTGTCTGCTGCCACCTCATCTTTATCAAAAACCATGAAAGAAATTTCAACAACCCAGCAGGAACTGGCTTTGGCAAAAGTACGCGAAAATGGACAGTATGAACTGATGAAAAAGAGGATTAAATACATCTATGAGTCCGGCTCAGCAAGTCTGTTATCCATGCTTTTTGAGTCTGAATCCATGGCAGACTTATTAAACAAAGCGGAATTCATCTCCACAGTCAGCGAATATGACCGCACTATGCTGGAGAAATTGCAGACTCTGCATTCAAGCATTGCCAAAAAGGAAAAAGAGTTGCGTCAGCAACAGAAAAATTTTGAGAAACAGAAAAAAGATCTGGAAGAAAAATACGAACAACTTTCATCGAAAATAACAGATACTTCCAATGAACTGAACGACTATAAAAAACAGTTGGCCGAAGCAGAGGCTCTCGCCAAGGCAACCCAAAGCCTTCTTGACAAAAAACCTGCTGAAGAGCCTAGTAAACCGGACAGCAAGCCGGAGGAAAAACCCGATAACAAACCCGCTCCCCCTTCTGCCGCGGAAGATTTGGCATTATTTGCAGGTATTTTAGAATGCGAGGCGGGCTCGAGCGATTACAACGCTTTGCTTGCCGTTGCAACCGTTATTATGAACCGTGTGGAAAGTCCAAAGTATCCCAACACACTATCAGGGGTCATCTATCAAAGCGGACAATTTTCACCTACCTGGACGGGAAAATTGAATAAAGTTTTAGAACGCGGACCAAAAAAACTATGTTATCAGGTCGCACAGGACGCCCTTGCCGGTGCAAGATTGGATTCCGTCCGAAACTGTTATTCTTTCCGTGCAGCAACTAGCGGACATGACGGTATTATTGTTGGGGGAAATGTATTTTTTTAATTAGATTCACAAAAATGAGAGGACGCCTTATCAGGCACAATCCTCTCATTTTTTGCTTCTATTGATAATCGAATACGTCAATCCATTTCATCAGAAATTCTTTTTCCATCTCATTATTCTTCGTCAATTGTGCCGCTGCTACGATTGGGAGCCACTGCTGTACATATTGTTTTGCCGTATCACTCTTCTTACAGAATAATTTCAAATATAAATCCGCTGTTTCCTGATCTTTCAAGGCAAATAACAGATATGTCATCGCTGCGTCAGCACTTGCATTTCCCTGTGTCGCATGCGCCCAGTCAACAACCGTCATCTTTCCGTTCTTTCCGACAATTACGTTACTTGGGTTAAAATCACCATGACACACTTTATCGTGTTTCGGCATGCTTTCCAATCTTGTTAAAAGTTCATATCTTGCTGTCGCATCTAATTCTTTTAAACTGTTAATCTGACGTGCAAGTTTGTCTTTCAATTTGTTCAATAATGGTGCTTTTTTACTGTGAACCTGTAACTGCAAATCCACAAAATCTTCCATATATTTTTCAAGATTCTTGGAATCCACCTGCATCATCTCAGCGAGTGTCTTTCCTTCTTTGTATTCGATGACAACCGCCCATTTTCCGTCCACTTCACTTACACTTTTTACTTTAGGAATATCAAGACCTGTCTCTTCCACTCTGGCAGTATTCAGCGCTTCATTAAATACGTCTGATTTCAAATGAGTCTTCTCGAATACTTTCACAATACCTTCATCACATTTGTACACTTCTTTATATGCACGTTTTACGATTAAATTACTTTTATCCAGTTTCATAAGTCATACCTCCTATAGTTTTCCTCGTTCTTTATTTGATAATTATATTATACACCTCTCTCTCTTAAATGCAATAGTTTTTTAAATAATTTTTAACAATCTTTTTTATAATATTTTTATTGTCTTTTATTTAACAATCCGTTTCATTCTTTTTGAACCGGTTGCATATTTTTCACTTTTATGCAAAAGTCATAACGCTTCGTGTATGATAAATGAATATGGAAGATATACCACTACCGTACAAAAGTACATTTTAAACAATATCCTCTGTATCAGCCAGATTTTTACAATATTGAAATATAATTCAGGAAATTGTGTCCGATTATACCTGAATAATCTGATTAAACAGGCCTCTTTCCTTTGGGATTTCGCCCTTTCAGTATCATTTGAAAATGTTTTTACTTATAATCCCATCGGAAAGGGCAAGGAATCCCATAAATACGTTGATTTTTTTGAAAAAAGTCAAAAAGGGACGGGGTAAACCGCAATTGGGGACGTAGTGATTTGTGATTTCACTACGTCCCCAATTGGGCGTTTCAAACAATTCTGATTATTTTCCGTAATATACTCTTAAGTACATTTCTTTGATTTCTTTCATCAATGGATATCTTGGGTTAGCACCTGTACACTGATCGTCAAATGCCTGTTCTACCATTTCATCTAATGTATCTAAGAAGTATTTTTCATCTACTCCGTATTCTTTGATTGTTTTCTTAATTCCAACTTTTTCTTTTAATTCATCAATCTTAACTAAGAATTTTTCAAATGTTTCTTTGTCGTCTTTTCCTACAACACCACAGAATCTAGCACATTCAGCATATCTTTCTAATGCGTGTGGATACTGGTACTGTGAGAATGTTCCCATTTTTGTAGGTACATCTGTTGCATTGAATTTCATTACTTCATTAATTAATAATGCGTTTGCAACACCGTGTGGTAAGTGGTGGAATGCACCTAATTTATGTGCCATTGAGTGGCATACTCCAAGGAAAGCATTAGCGAATGCCATACCTGCCATACAAGAAGCATCTGCCATTTTTTCTCTTGCTTTAGGATCATTTGCACCGTTTTCGTATGCTGATGGTAAATATTCAAAGATGTTTTTCATTGCTTTTAAAGCAAGTCCATCTGTGTAGTCTGTTGCCATGATAGATGCGTATGCTTCTAATGCGTGTGTTAAAGCATCGATACCGGAAGCACTTGTAAGTCCTTTTGGCTGGCTCATCATGTTGTCTGCATCAATAATAGCCATTTTAGGAAGTAATTCATAATCTGCTAATGGATATTTTACTCCTGTTTTTTCATCTGTGATAACTGCGAATGGTGTTACCTCAGAACCTGTTCCTGAAGATGTAGGGATTGCTACAAAGTATGCTTTTTCACCCATTTTAGGGAATGTGTATACTCTCTTACGGATATCCATAAAGCGCATAGCCATATCCATGAAGTCTGCTTCCGGGTGTTCATACATTACCCACATAATCTTACCTGCGTCCATTGCTGAACCACCACCAAGAGCGATGATAACGTCTGGGCCAAATGCTCTCATTGCCTCTGCTCCTGCTTTTGCACAAGCAAGTGTTGGGTCCGGTGCTACTTCGTAGAAGCATGTGTGCTGGATTCCCATTTCATCTAATTTTTCTTCGATACCTTTTACATATCCGTTGTGGTATAAGAAACTGTCAGTTACGATAAATGCTTTCTTTTTACCCATTACTGTTCCAAGTTCATCAAGTGCAACAGGCATACAACCTTTTTTGAAGTAAACCTTTTCAGGTGCTCTAAACCAAAGCATATTTTCTCTCCTCTCGGCAACTGTTTTAATGTTAATTAAATGTCTTACACCAACGTTTTCAGATACAGAGTTTCCACCCCATGAACCACAACCTAATGTAAGAGACGGTGCCAACTTGAAGTTGTAAAGATCACCGATTCCACCGTGAGAAGAAGGTGTATTTACTAAAATACGGCAAGTTTTCATTGCTGCTGCATGTTTTGCTAATTTTTCTGTCTGTGCAGGGTGAATGTAAATAGAAGATGTATGTCCATATCCACCGTCTGCTACTAACTGTTCTGCTTTTGCAATCGCTTCATCAAATGTTTTTGCTTTGTACATTGCAAGTACAGGAGATAATTTTTCATGTGCAAATTCTTCTGAAATATCTACTGATTCAACTTCACCAATTAAAATCTTAGTTTCTTCAGGAACTTTCACTCCTGCAAGTGCAGCGATTGTATGTGCTGACTGTCCAACGATTTTTGCATTTAATGCTCCGTTGATGATAATTGTTTTACGAACTTTTTCAATTTCGTCTTTCTTTAAGAAGTAGCAGCCGCGAAGTGCAAATTCTTCTTTTACTTCTTTATATACGCCTTCCAAAACAGTTACTGACTGTTCTGAAGCACAAATCATACCATTATCAAATGTTTTTGAATGAATGATTGAGTTTACTGCCATCTTTACATCTGCCGTATCATCAATGATAACCGGTGTGTTACCTGCACCTACACCAAGCGCCGGTTTTCCTGAAGAGTATGCTGCTTTAACCATACCAGGACCACCTGTAGCAAGGATTGTGTCTGCACCTTTCATTACTTCATTTGTCAATTCAAGTGATGGTACGTCAATCCAACCGATGATTCCTTCCGGTGCACCTGCTTTAACTGCTGCATCTAAAACAACTTTTGCTGCTGCGATTGTAGATGCTTTTGCACGTGGGTGTGGGCTGATGATAATTGCATTTCTTGTTTTTAATGCAATCAATGTTTTGAAAATCGCTGTTGATGTTGGGTTAGTTGTTGGAATAACCGCTGCGATTAAACCGATTGGTTCTGCAACTTTTTTAATTCCGTATGCTTTATCTTCTTCAATTACTCCGCAAGTTTTTGTATCTTTATATGCGTTGTAAATATATTCTGCTGCGTAATGATTTTTAATTACTTTGTCTTCAACGATACCCATTCCTGTTTCTTCTACTGCCATTTTTGCTAATGGGATACGCTGTTTATTTGCTGCTAAAGCAGCTTCAAAAAAGATTTTATCTACTTGTTCCTGTGTAAATGTAGCAAATACTTTCTGTGCTTCTCTCATCGCTTCCATCTTTGCTGTAAGCGCTTCTACACTATCAATAATTTCCGGTACGATTTCTTTTTTCTTCGTCATTTCATTATCCTCCATGAATGAGTTCTTTTGCTTTACGTTTGTTAGTATATTCCATCGTTAAATATTTGTCAATTCATTTTTGATATTTTTTTAACGAAGAATATTCTTTCTCTGTTAAGCACAATTTTTTCACTTTTTTGTTTTATTCTATACATTTTGCACAATTCATAACACTCAACCACAATTCCTCTTCCCTATAAATCAAAATCTATGATAAACTATAAACTAAGAATATATCATAAGAAATGGAGAATGCAGAATGAAGTTAATTATTTATGGAACAAAAACATGTAAAGACTGTGTAGATGCCTTGGAAGTATTGGAACAGAAAAATGTTCGCTACTTATTTCTGGAGTTTTCCGACAGCATTGGGAATTTAAAACGTTTTTTGAAAATCCGTGACACAAATCCTATGTTTAACCCTGTGAAGGAAAAAGGCGGCATAGGTGTTCCTCTTTTCGTATTTGAGGACGGAACAATGACTTTTGAGTTGGACGATGTGCTTGCCAGAATAGATGCGGCTTCAGAGTAAAACAAAGGAGGGCGATTTGCCCTCCTTCTTCTAATTATTTAAAATTTCCTCTATTCCTTTTTCAAGCAATTCGTCCCGTCCTTCTTTAATCCCCTGTATTGTCGGAAAAATTTCTATATCCGGTTTCAGACCAACTCTCTGTGTCTGCTCTCCTTCCGCTGTATATACACCCAGTCCACTCATGTTTATTCTAAGGTCTCCCGGAAGTTTTACTTCTACTAAATCTCCATTTGCACCTCTGGACTCACTTCCAATCACAACTGCATTTGGTGACTGACGCAAAGACATAATAGTAGTTTCACTTTGACTTACACTCCTCTCGTCCATCAGTAAAATGACTTTTCCACTATACTGTGGATACTCTTTGTCTTTCATCATTCCCTTACCTACTGACATTGGAATCGCATAATACCTTCCCGGAACTGCCGGATTTGGAAAAACAAACTGTAAAACCTCTTCCATCTCCGGATTGATGTATTCCGCCATCGAATAGGCTATCACCGAAGAAGGATAATATCTTAAATCCACAATAATACCTTCTATATCCGCAAATTTTTCCATCAGTTTTTCTAAATCTCCCTCTTTCAAAGCGGAGGGATCGATATAGCCTATTTTTTCTTCCTCAATAAATCCATTTTTCTGTGGATTTTCATACATATATGGTTCTTCAGATGTGTTTACCTTCAACTTCTTTTCTTCACCGTCACGCAAAACGATAACTTCCGAAGTTTTCCCCTCTGTCTGCATAAGTTGATACTTTATTTTTGCAACAAATTTATCTTCCTCGGGAATTGCTTTATATTTTTTCAATTCTTTTATTCTTTTTTCTAGCTCTATTTCGTCAATGGAAAGAAGTATATCACCCACTTTTAAATTTTTCTCATCTTTTCCCACCTGATTGATAATCACTTTATTTTCCACATACATGAATTCACATTGTAAATAGTATTTTCCATAAAAGTTTATTAATATATCTTCATTATCTATTACTTCTAAATGCGGATCCCCTGTCTGTGCCGCCATTTCTGCTATAACAAGTGCATACTCCCTATATGTTTTCGTTTGAACCATTCTATGAATTTCCTCTTTTAATACTTCGTCCCAATCTTTCCTTGCAATTTGAACATTTGGAGAATAATATTCATATATATTCCAAAATCTAAAAAGAGAAAGTAACTTCATTCCGTCGTCATCTTCCCGAAGAGGATAGTTTTTTTCATTTGTAAAAAATGTAAGTGGCTGATTATCATAAAAAGAAGCATATGCATTTTTTCTCTCCCCGATAAATGTCTTGGACAACTTCTGCAAATAGTTACCCACATCTTTATCGAGAAACTGCTCATCATATATCCACTTACTCTCCGGCTCTCCCACATTATCTTTTTGAGGATATGTTAAATATTCTTTTGCTTTTTTATCCGTTTTCTCCTCAAAAGGAAACTTCTTTATCTATTTTCGTTCCTGAAGCAAATTCTTTATCTTTATCTCTTTCCAATTTATTTTTATCTTGGGATAAGATAAGACCAATGCACAAAATCACAACGCTGACACCGATTACACCTAAAAATATCACCTTTTTCTTCTTCATTTGAGACACCTGCCTTTTTCTTCATTATATGACAAAAGCCCCGACAGAACAACTCTGTCGAGGCTTATATTTATTATTCTTATACTAATTCAAGAAGAACTTCCATAGCGGCATCACCTTTACGTAAACCGATTTTTACGATTCTTGTGTAACCACCGTTACGGTTTGCATATTTAGGAGCAATTTCATCAAATAATTTTGCTACTAAATCAACTTCTTTAGCGCTTCTTTTTTTGCCGTCTTTTACTTCTACTACAGGATAGAGAACTTTAAGCATTTCTCTTCTTGCGTGTAATCTAGAAGGCATATCTTTTTTGATTGTTTTTTCAACTTCATCATAAACAGTAACTTTTTTACCATCTACAACTTCTTTTACTCTTTTACCGTTCTGGTCTTTACGAGCAACTTTTGCCATAACTTTAACTTCTTCAAAGTTATCTTTTTCTTTTACTGCTAAAGCGATAAGACCTTCTGCAACTTTGCGGATTTCTTTTGCTTTTGCTTCTGTAGTAACGATTTTACCGTTATTAAGTAATGCTGTTACCTGGTTTCTGATTAATGCTTTTCTCTGGCTTGATGTTCTGCCAAGTTTTCTATATTTTGCCATTTTCATTTCCTCCAATAAACACGTGGTTATGCTTCTTCGGGCTTACTAGCCATGTGCTGTTGCTGTACACTTCGGATTTATCAACAACACTCTATTCTTCGCCTAAAATTTGAATCCTCTTGAACATTAGCAGTTCAAGAAGCAGCGTCAAGGCAAAGAATTCTATTCTTCGCCTTGACTTAACTCTAAGCCAAGTTCTTTTAATTTAGCTAATACTTCTTCTAAAGATTTGCGACCAAGGTTACGCACCTTCATCATATCTTCTGAAGTTCTGTTTGTTAATTCTTCAACAGTATTGATGCCTGCTCTCTTTAAGCAGTTGTATGAACGAACAGAAAGTTCTAATTCGTCAATACTCATCTCTAATACTTTTTCTTTTTCATCGTCTTCTTTTTCAATCATAACTTCCGCTGCCTGAGCAACTTCTGATAAGTCGATGAATAATTTCAAATGTTCATTAAGAACTTTTGCTGCTAAACTTACCGCTTCGTCCGGTGCTAATGTACCGTTTGTATAAACGTCAAGTGTCAATTTATCAAAGTCAGTAATCTGACCTACACGAGTATTCTCTACTGTCAGATTTACTCTTTCAACAGGTGTGTAGATAGAATCAATTGGGATTACCGCGATTGGCAATTCACTGCTTTTATTCTTATCTGCACTTACATATCCTCTTCCATTTGTAATAGTGAGTTCCATGTATAATTTACTGTCTGCTCCACCATTCAATGTAGCAATTACAGTTTCCGGATTCATGATTTCAATGTCTGAATCCACCTGAATGTCTGCACCTGTTACAACACCTTCACCTTCAAACTCGATATATGCAGTTTTTGGTTCGTCTGTCTCAGAAGTGTTTTTGATTGCTAAAGATTTCAGATTCATTACAATCTCAGTAACGTCTTCTTTCACACCCGGAATAGAACTGAATTCATGTAAAACTCCATCGATTTTCACATAACTGATTGCTGACCCCGGTAAAGAAGAAAGCATGATTCTTCTTAAAGAGTTACCAAGAGTTGTTCCATACCCTCTTTCAAGAGGCTCTACAACAAATCTTCCATATTTTTTATCTTCTGAAATTTCTGTAATTTCAATATTTGGTTTATTAAAATCAAACACTACAAAGTCCCTCCTTTGGGTTATTAAAATATTGAGGGTGAATTTCTAAATAATCCTTATGGATTATTTAGAATATAATTCGACAATCAACATCTCGTCTACAGGAACATCAATTGCTTCACGAAGTGGAAGTTCTTTTACACTACCTTTTAAGTTTTCAGCGTCAACATCTAACCATTCAGGTACTAATCTTCCGCCTGTTACTTCTAAGATGTCTTTGTATCTCTGAGAACCTTTGTGTTTTTCTTTAATCTCGATTGTATCTCCGGCTTTTACTAAGTAAGAAGGAATGTTAACCTGTTTTCCGTTTACTAAAACGTGTTTGTGGTCAACAATCTGTCTTGCTTCTCTTCTTGTTCTAGCAAGACCCATACGGAATACAACATTGTCTAATCTTGATTCAAGAAGAATCATAAGGTTATCACCTGTCATACCGTTCATTTTAGAAGCTTTTGCAAAGTAGTTTCTAAAAGGTTTTTCTAAAACACCGTAGATAAATTTTGCTTTCTGTTTTTCACGTAACTGAAGACCATACTCGCTCATTTTTCTATTTGCTCTTTTTAACTGTCTGTTAGATTTTTTGTCAATTCCTAAATAGATTGGGTCCATACCTAATGAACGGCATCTTTTAAGAACTGGAACTCTATTTACTGCCATGTTCGATTATCCTCCTATTAGACTCTTCTACGTTTTGGTGGGCGACATCCGTTATGTGGAACCGGTGTTACGTCCTTAATACTTGTTACGTCAATTCCGCATGCCTGAAGCGCACGAATCGCTGCTTCTCTTCCTGATCCCGGTCCTTTTACAAATACATCTACTGTTTTAAGTCCATGTACTAATGCTGCTTTAGCTGCTGTTTCAGCCGCCATCTGTGCTGCATAAGGAGTAGATTTTCTTGAACCTCTAAATCCCAGACCACCAGCACTTGCCCATGATAAAGCATTTCCCTGTGCATCTGTTAATGTTACGATTGTGTTATTAAAAGATGATTGGATATGTGCTTGTCCGCGTTCAACGTTTTTCTTGACACGTCTTTTTGTCACTTTTTTTGTAACTTTTTTAGCCATTTAAACTAACCTACTTTCTTTTTTCTTTCTATTTTCTTTGTTGTTTCGCCTGTTCACTCAACTAAACTCATGCTACGCATTTGTCAAATTGCTTTTGGCCTATTTTTTCTTATTTGCTACTGTTCTCTTAGGACCTTTTCTTGTTCTTGCGTTTGTCTTTGTTTTCTGTCCACGAACCGGAAGTCCTCTTCTGTGGCGGATACCACGATAGCAACCGATTTCCTGTAATCTCTTAATGTTTAAAGCGATTTCTCTACGTAAATCACCTTCTACCTGATAGTTTTCATCGATTACAGCACTGATTACTTTTACTTCTTCGTCTGTTAAATCTCTACAACGAGTATCCGGATTTACTCCAGCTTTCTCTAAAATGTTATTTGCACTTACTCTACCGATTCCGTAAATGTAAGTTAATCCGATTTCTACACGTTTGTCTCTTGGTAAGTCTACACCAGCAATACGAGCCATGTAATTTTCCTCCATTTTGAATCTTAGTAAATAAATATATACAGCCCAATGCTCTGCACTGTCTGAAATGTTGTGTATATACCTATTCCCATTGGTTAATATTGTCTCAAATTGGGAAGTATCTCTACTTCCAGCTACTATAGTAGTAGCCTTTCCCGGAAATGACACCGGGTATTATAAGCAATATACATCGGAGAATGATTTCCTTGTATATTAATAGTATCTACACACCGCCTGGTGTGTCCATACTACAGCCGCCTAATTAAGTTTGTGCTTCTACGCACAAAATCGACAACGATAATTATCCTTGTCTTTGTTTGTGTTTAGGATTTTCACAGATTACTCTGATGCTTCCTTTTCTTTTAATGATTTTGCATTTTTCGCAAATTGGTTTAACTGATGATCTAACCTTCACGTCAAATCCTCCTTTCACTCCACTGCTCTGCCTACATTGATTACCGTTTATTTGCAACTCTCTCAAAACAGTTCGCTCTATATTATAGCATTATGTTTCTCTAAAAGTCAATACCTTTTTATTTATCTCTCCAGATAATTCTTCCTTTTGATAAATCGTATGGAGATAACTCCAATGTTACTTTGTCTCCCGGTAAAATCTTAATAAAATTCATACGGAGTTTACCGCTAATGTGCGCTAACACCTGGTGTCCGTTTTCCAATTCTACCTGAAACATTGCGTTTGGCAATTTTTCTACTACTGTTCCTTCAATTTCAATTACATCAGCTTTTGACATATTATGCTTCCTCCCTATTATATAATTTTAAAATTCGTTTAATGGCTACATTGTCTGTTACAGGAATATCTTCATTTATCTTTCTGATAATCTGTATATGTTTATATTTTTTCTTTTTTGGTTTCTCTACTGTCTTTACTCTTCCGTCTGCCAAATATACATATGAATCGTCCATGGCGATTATCACATATACATTATCTTTGTCATGCCCTGCTTCCGACTTCGCCAGCATTCCTACTTCAAATCTTTCCATAGTAATTTCCTTTACTTTAATAAGGTCAATAACTTCGGTTCATTTTCTGTAATCAGCACCGTATTCTCATAATGCGCAGACAAGGAACCGTCTCTTGTCACTACCGTCCAGTCATCATCAAGCCAATCCACCTGATAACCTCCTGCATTTATCATCGGCTCTATCGCCAACGTCATTCCGGCACGTAACTTCATTCCTTTTCTGTTCATCTCATAATTTGGGATTTCAGGTGCCTCATGCAGATTTACTCCTATTCCATGTCCGCACAAATCACGGACAACACCGAACCCTCTCTCCTGTGCATATCTGCCTATCGCTGCCGAAATTTCAAATAGGTAATGCCCTTCTTTTGCATATTTTATGCCCTCAAAGAAAGACTCTCTCGTTACCTTGATTAATTCTTCTGCCTCTTTACTTATCTCTCCGATACCATGTGTCCTTGCCGCATCGGAATGATATCCCTTATAGATAACGCCGGCATCGATTCCTACAATATCGCCTTCCTTCAGTATACGTTTACCGCTTGGAATCCCGTGTACAACTTCATCGTTCACGGATACGCATATAGACGCCGGATATCCATTATAGTCCAGAAAAGAAGGAATACAGCCATAACTTCTGATTACCTCTTCTCCCAACTTATCAATTTCCAAAGTCGTCATTCCCGGACGTAATGCCTTTTCAATTTCCTCATGTACGATTGCGAGTATTCTTCCCGCCTCCGTCATCAATTCTATTTCTCTGGCTGATTTTATTGATACAGGCATATTCTTATTCTCCCAGAATGTTTACGATTGCTTTGAATACATCTTCTAAATCCACTGTTCCATCTACTTCCACAAGAATGTCCTTATCTGTGTAATACTGGATAAGTGGTTGTGTCTGTTCATGGTATACACCAAGACGTTTTAAAACTGTTTCCGGTTTGTCATCGTCTCTTAAAATCAACTCTCCACCGCAAGTATCGCAAATATTTTCTACTTTTGTCGGTGCATGTACGATATGATATGTTGCTCCGCAGCCTACGCACGCTCTTCTTCCTGACATACGGTTTACGATATTCTCATCAGGCACTTCCACATTAATTGCGTAGTCCATTTTTTCTCCCAATTCAGCAAGTGCTTTGTCTAACGCCTCTGCCTGTGGGATTGTTCTTGGAAATCCGTCTAACACATATCCGTTTTTACAGTCTTCCTGCTGTACACGGTCTACTACTAAGTCAACAACTAATTCGTCCGGCACAAGAAGTCCTTCGTCCATATATGTTTTTGCTTTTTTACCTAATTCTGTTCCGTTTTTGATATTTGCTCTAAAAATATCTCCTGTAGAAATATGCGGAATCCCATATTTTTCAGCAATCTTCTTTGCCTGTGTACCTTTTCCTGCTCCTGGAGCACCCAGCATAATAATCTTCATTATTTTCCTCCTCACTGTGAGTTACATGGTTTTATAAAAATGTCTGTATAGCATTTTAGTGTTCTGCATCAACCCGTTAAACAGGCTGACACAGGACACTAAATCATTAATTATTTAAGAAACCTTTGTAATTACGTACAAGCATCTGAGATTCAATCTGTTTCAAAGTTTCCAATACAACACCTACAATAATGATAAGTGATGTTCCTGCAAAAGAAACGTTTGCTCCTAACCAGCCGTTAAATACGAATGGAATTACCTGAACAATTACAAGTCCTACTGCTCCGATAAAGATAATGTAGTTCAAAATCTTTGTCAGATATTCAACTGTTGGTTTTCCAGGACGAATTCCCGGAATAAATCCACCGCTCTTCTTCATGTTGTTTGCAATTTCTAACGGATTGAATGTAATCGATGTATAGAAATAAGCAAATAAAATAGTAAGTACGATGTAAAGGACTAATCCCCAAGAATATTTCAAATTCTCCGGATTACACCAGTTGTTTGAAGATAATCCTTTTAAAATTTCACTTCCAATTCCGCTTCCGTTACCTTTTCCTAAGAATCCGGCAATAACAACCGGAGTCTGCATTAATGAAGAAGCAAAGATTACCGGAACTACACCGGCAGTATTTACTTTTAAAGGAATAAATGTAGTCTGTCCGCCTACGCTTTTTCTTCCCTGTACTTTTTGTGAATACTGTACTGAAATTTTTCTCTGTCCGTCTTGAAGAACAATTACAAAAATAACTACAACAAGTAAAATTGCTAAAATAATTAATCCTGCAAGACCTGCTTTAGCAAGTGATTTGCCTTTCATAAATTTTGTGTAAAGTGTCATGAAATCACTAGGCATACGTGAAATAATATTAATTAATAACACGATCGAAATACCGTTTCCGATTCCTTTTTCCGTGATTCTTTCACCAACCCACATAAGAAATGCAGAACCTGCTGTCAATGTTAATACAGCAACTGCAACATTTACAAAGTTATATTTTACAAGTAATCCGCTTCTTCCGAATCCAACTGCCATTGCTGTTGATTCAACTAAAGCAAGTATTACTGTCACATAACGTGTAATTGAAGCAATTTTCTTTCTTCCGTCTTCTCCATCTTTTTGCATCTCTTCCAATTTTGGAATAGCAATTGTAAGAAGCTGCATGATAATAGATGAAGTGATGTATGGTGTAATACTCAACGCAAAAATTGACATTCTTTCTAAAGAACCACCTGTAAATGCACTGAAAAAGTTAAATGCTTCACCTGTTTGGCTTTTGAAAAAATTTTGAATATATGTTGGATCAACTCCCGGAGTCGGTAAAATTGATCCTATTCTAACGACGATTAACATTAGAAACGTATAAAAAATACGTTTTCTAACATCGTCAATCTGAAAAGCCCTACGGAATGTCTTAAGCAATTAGATCACCTCTGCTTTTCCACCAAGAGCTTCAATTTTTTCTACTGCAGATGCACTGAAAGCATTTGCCTGAACTGTAAGCTTCTTAGTTAATTCTCCATTACCAAGAATTTTTACTCCATCTCTAGGATTTTTTACAATCCCTGCTTCGATAAGTGTTTCAACTGAAACTACTGTATCGTTATCAAATGCCTCTAAAGCATCTACATTAATACCAATAATTTCTTTTGTGTTTCTGTTAGTGAAACCTCTTTTTGGTATTCTTCTGTATAATGGCATCTGTCCACCTTCAAAGCCTGGTCTTGTGCCGCCTGAACGTGCTTTCTGACCTTTGTGTCCTTTGCCCGCTGTTTTGCCGTTTCCAGAACCATGTCCACGACCTCTTCTGAAATTATCACTGTGTTTTGACCCGTCTGCAGGTCTTAAGTTTGATAAGTTCATCGTGACACCTCCTTATCCAAATATTAAACTTCTTCTACTTTTACTAAATGTCTTACCTGTTGTACCATTCCTCTTGTTGCAGCATTGTCAGGTAATTCAACTGTTTTGTTTAATTTCTTTAATCCTAACGCTTCAACTGTTTTTTTGTGTTTTGGTACAGCACCGATTGTAGATTTTACTAATGTAATTTTTAAATTTGCCATTTTCAATCTCCTCCTTAGCCTAAGATTTCTTCAACAGATTTACCGCGAAGCTTAGCTACTTCTTCTGGAGTTTTAATCTGACTTAACCCATTAATTGTAGCAAGTACTACGTTTTGTTTATTGTTAGAACCTAATGATTTTGTACGGATATTTTTGATACCTGCAAGTTCGATTACCGCACGCGCCGGACCTCCGGCGATAACTCCAGTACCTTCCGGAGCCTTTTTAAGTAATACAGATGCACTACCAAATTTACCGATTAAATCATGTGTTACACTATTGTGTTCATCTAATGCAACTGAAACCATTTTCTTCATTGCATCTTCTTTTCCTTTACGGATTGCTTCAGGAATTTCTGCTGCTTTTCCTAAACCTGCACCAACATGGCCATTTCCATCGCCAACAACTACTAAAGCTGTGAATCTGAAGTTACGACCACCTTTAACAACTTTGGTTACACGTTTGATTGATACCACTTTTTCTGTTAGTTCTAATTGACTAGCATCAATACGATTTTGTTTCATGTGTGTTCCTCCTCCTAGAATTCTAATCCAGCTTCTCTAGCTGCATCTGCTAACGCTTTGATTTTTCCCTGGTATATAAAGCCGCCTCTATCAAAGACAACAGTATTGATACCTTTTTCAATTGCTCTTTTAGCAATTACTGTTCCTAAGTATGCTGCTGCATCAACGTTGTTAGTTTTTTCTAATTCTGCTTTTACTTCTTTCTGAAGAGTAGATGCTGAAACTAGAGTATTTCCAACTGTATCGTCAATAATTTGAGCATACATATGATTATTACTTCTAAACACAGCCAAACGTGGTCTTTCAGCTGTACCGCTGAAACGGTTACGTAATTTTCTATGTTTGTTTACACGAACTTCGCTTCTTGATTTTTTACTAACCATCTTCACACTCTCCTTAATTATTTTTTACCAGTCTTACCAACTTTACGTCTGATAACTTCATCAGCATATTTAATACCTTTACCTTTATATGGTTCAGGTCTTCTCTTATCTCTGATTTCAGCTGCGTATTGGCCTACTTTTTCTTTATCGATACCTTTTACAGTAATTTTGTTCTGTCCTTCAAGCACTGTTTCAACGCCTTCCGGATCAGTCATTTCTACCGGGTGAGAGTATCCTAAGTTTAATGTTAATTTGTTTCCTGATTTTGCTGCTCTGTAACCAACACCGTTTACTTCAAGAACTTTTTCATATCCCTGAGTAACACCAACAACCATGTTGTTGATAAGTGTTCTTGTAAGACCATGTAAAGCTTTCATTCTCTTTAAGTCGCTTGGTCTTGTTACTACAACTTCTTCGCCTTCTTTTTTGATTTCCATTTCTACAGGAAGTTCTCTTACGAGAGTTCCTTTAGGACCTGTTACAGTCACTTTGTTGTTTTCAGCGATTTCAACAGTTACACCTGCTGGAATTGCTACTGGCAGTCTTCCTATACGTGACATACCTTTACCTCCTACACTTAAATTTTCGGAGCGGCGGCTTGGCCGCTCTGTTTTCAGTTGCGTGTTTTTCGCACTTAACTAGGTTTCCCACGAGTTTAGTACGAAAGTACATCTCGGCCACTTGGTGAGGTTCTTTCGAACCTAGTGGCGATGATGTTACATTGATTATCTAAGGAAGTTCTTTTCGCTAAGTTCGACAATACCTCACTAATCTCAAAGAACGACCTCGCACTAAGTTCAGCCATCGTTCACACTCGGCTTCACTAAGTTGCTTTCGGTCTACCAAACAAATGCTAAAACTTCTCCACCTACGTTAAGTTTTCTAGCTTCTTTGTCTGTGATAACACCCTGATTTGTTGAAATAATTGCTGTTCCAAGTCCGCCTAATACTCTTGGAAGTTCTTCCCTGTTTGCGTATACACGAAGACCAGGTTTTGAAATTCTCTTAAGACCTGAAATAACTTTTTCGTTTTTATCAGCACCGTATTTTAATGTGATGTGGATTGTTTTAAAACTTCCATCTTCTACGATGTCATATTTTGCAATATATCCCTCGTTAAAAAGAATATCAGCGATAGCGATTTTCATTTTAGACGCCGGAACATCTACTGTATCATGTTTAGCAGTATTTGCATTACGGATTCTTGTAAGCATATCTGCAATTGGATCTGACATTGTCATGAGTTTTTCCTCCTTTTTTACTATTGCATACGGGAGTTCTCTTCGTTATATTTAGAGAACGAATTGCGTGGTAGTTCTTTTCACTAAGTTCAAAAAACCTCGCGAAGTGTTTCCGACCTACCAGCTTGCTTTTTTAACTCCTGGAATCTGGCCTTTATAAGCTAATTCACGGAAGCATACTCTGCAGATTCCGTATTTTCTTAAATATGCGTGTGGACGTCCACAAATTTTACAACGATTATACTCTCTAGTAGAGAATTTTTGTTTACGTTGTTGTTTAATTTTCATAGATGTTTTTGCCATGAAATTGTTCCTCCCTACTATTTTGTAAATGGCATATTGAACTGAGTCAATAATTCACGAGCTTCTTCGTCAGTTTTGGCTGTTGTAACAAAGATAATATCCATACCTCTTACTTTATCGATTTTATCGTATTCGATTTCAGGGAAAATTAATTGTTCTTTAATTCCAAGAGCATAGTTACCTCTTCCATCAAATGCGTTAGGATTTACACCTCTAAAGTCACGTACACGAGGTAATGCAAGGTTGATTAAACGATCAACAAACTCATACATTTTTTCTCCTCTTAAAGTAACTTTACAACCGATAGCCATTCCTTCTCTAAGTTTGAAGTTTGCTACTGATTTTTTTGCTTTTGTAAGAACTGCTTTCTGTCCTGCAATTTTTTCAAGATCTGCTACAGCAGATTCTAACACTTTATGATTGTCTTTTGCTTCACCAACACCCATGTTGATAACAACTTTATCGAGTTTTGGCACTTCCATAATATTTTTATAACCGAATTTTTTAATCATTGCGTCAACGATTTCATTCTGGTATGTTTCTTTAAGTCTACTCAAAGTGATTTTCCTCCTTCCCTGAATTAGTCGATAACTTCGCCTGTTGATTTTGCGAAACGTACTTTTTTATCTCCGTCCATTTTGAAACCTACTCTTGTGGCTGTTCCTTTGTGAAGATACATTACGTTAGAAGCATCAATAGGTCCTTCCTGATGAATAATTCCACCATTCTGATTAGTTGCACTTGGTTTTGTGTGCTTTGTCAACATATTGACACCTTCAACTAATACTGTATTATCTTTTCTGTTTACAGCAATTACTTTGCCTTCTTTGTCTTTATCTTTTCCGGCGATTACTTTAACTGTATCACCTTTTTTAATTTTCATTGTTGACATACAGGTACCTCCTTATAGTACTTCTGGAGCTAATGAAACAATTTTCATAAATTGTTTTTCACGAAGCTCTCTCGCTACTGGTCCAAAAATACGAGTTCCTTTTGGATTCTTGTCATCTTTAATAATTACAGCAGCGTTTTCATCAAATCTGATGTAAGAACCGTCTTTACGACGTGTTTTGTTTACTGTACGAACAACTACAGCTTTAACTACATCACCTTTTTTAACAACGCCACCTGGTGTTGCGTCTTTAACAGAAGCAACAATTACATCACCAATGCTTGCATATCTTCTAGTAGAACCACCTAATACACGAATGCAAAGTAATTCTTTAGCACCTGTATTATCTGCTACTTTAAGTCTACTTTCTTGCTGTATCATGCAGGTAAACCTCCTTAAATACTATTTTACTTTTTCCATAACTTCAACAAGTCTCCATCTCTTATCTTTTGATAATGGTCTTGTTTCCATAACTTTTACCTTGTCACCGATGTTGCATTCATTTGCTTCATCATGTGCTTTCAATTTATATGTTCTCTTTACGATTTTGTTGTAAAGAGGGTGTTTTACGTGGTCTTCAACTGCAACTACGATAGTTTTATCCATTTTGTTGCTGACAACTTTACCAACACGTGTTTTTCTTAAATTTCTTTCCACAGTTTTGCTCCTTTCACAATTTTTACACAAGGCTCAGTTCTTACTCTGCTTTAGAAGCTTCTGTAATTACTGTCTGAATTCTAGCAATGTTTTTTCTAACTTCTTTAATTCTGCTTGTGTTATCTAATTGATTTGTTGCGTTTTGGAATCTTAAGTTAAAAAGTTCCTTTTTAGCAGCTACTAATTCTTCGTTTAATTCTGCAACTGATTTTGCTTTTAAATCTTTTACAAATGTATTAATTTTCACTGTTATCACCGCCTTCTAAATCTTCGCGAGAAACGATCTTACATTTACAAGGTAATTTGTGCATTGCAAGACGTAAAGCTTCACGTGCTGTTTCTTCAGGTACTCCAGCAAGTTCAAACATAACGCGTCCTGGTTTTACAACTGCTACCCAGTATTCAAGAGTTCCTTTTCCTGAACCCATACGTGTTTCAGCTGGTTTTGTAGTTACTGGTTTATCTGGGAATATTTTAATCCATACTTTACCACCACGTTTGATATAACGAGTCATCGCAATACGGGCAGCTTCGATCTGATTTGAACGAATCCAGCATGGCTCTGTTGCTACGATACCATATTCACCATTTGTGATTTTATTTCCGCGTAAAGCTTTTCCTTTCATAGAACCACGGAATTGTTTACGACGTTTTACTCTTTTTGGCATTAACATAACTATTTATCGCTCCCTTCCTTAGTCTCTTTTGTTGGAAGAACTTCACCTTTATAAATCCATACTTTAACACCAACTTTTCCGTAAGTTGTGTCTGCTTCTGCGAATCCATAATCGATGTCTGCTCTAAGTGTCTGAAGTGGAATAGTTCCTTCACTGTAGAATTCTGTACGAGCCATATCCGCTCCGCCAAGACGTCCTGATACAGAAGTTTTAATTCCAAGCGCTCCTGATTTCATTGTTCTTGACATGCAAGATTTCATTGCACGTCTGAAAGAAATACGGTTTTCTAACTGTAAAGCAATGTTTTCAGCAACTAACTGAGCGTCTTTATCCGGTCTTTTGATTTCTTTAATATCTACAACTAATTTCTTATCTGTAAATTTCTGAAGTTCTGCTTTTACTTTTTCAATTTCAGCTCCGCCTTTACCGATTACTACACCAGGTTTTGCTGTATAGATAATGATTTTAACACGGTCAGAAGCTCTTTCGATTTCGATTTTAGAAACTCCTGCACTGTATAATTTCTTTTTAAGAAATGTTCTAATTTTATGGTCTTCTACTAAATAATCTGCAAATTTATCTTCTGCATACCATTTAGAGTCCCATTCTTTGATAACACCGACTCTTAAGCCATGAGGATTAACTTTCTGTCCCATTATTGCCCTCCTTATCTTTCATTAAGCACTAAAGTGATGTGGCTCATTCTCTTTTCGATTCTGTAAGCTCTACCCTGTGCTCTCGGTTTAATTCTCTTCATTGTTGGTCCTTTATTTGCGTAGCATTCTTCAATATAAAGGTTTTCAACATTCATTCCGTTGTTATTTTCAGCGTTTGCGATTGCTGATTCTAATAATTTCTTTATTAAGCTTGAAGCATATCTTGGATTGTAAGTTAAAATACCAAGTGCTGTTTGTACATCCTTACCTCTGATGGCATCTAATACGAAACATGCTTTCTGAACAGAAACTCTAGCGTAAGATAATTTCGCTGACGGTCTAGTGTCCTTGTTTGCATTTCTCTCTCTTTTGATTTGGGATCTATGTCCTTTTGCCATGGATGAACCCTCCTTTCAAATTACAATTAATTAACGAACTCTTGATTTCTTTTCGTCTTTTCCGTGTCCTCTATATGTTCTAGTTGCAACAAACTCTCCAAGTTTGTGTCCAACCATATCTTCTGTTACATATACAGGCACGTGTTTTCTTCCGTCATGAACAGCGATTGTATGTCCGATGAACTGTGGGAAGATTGTAGAACGACGTGACCAAGTTTTTATAACTGATTTATCACCTGCAGCGTTCATAGCTTCCACTTTTTTCATTAAGCTTTCGTCTGCAAATGGTCCTTTTTTAAGTGAGCGAGCCATAGGTTCTAACCTCCTTGTAAACTAACTATTTATTTGATACCTTTACCATCTCTTCTTCTAACGATTAATTTGTTAGACTGTTTGTTTTTCTTTCTAGTCTTAAGACCAAGTGCTGGTTTGCCCCAAGGTGTGCTTGGACCCGGACGACCGATACCAGTCTTACCTTCACCACCACCGTGTGGATGGTCATTAGGGTTCATAACAGAACCACGAACTGTTGGTCTGAATCCCATGTGACGTTTACGTCCTGCTTTACCAATGTTAATCAGGTTGTGGTCACCATTTCCGATAACACCGATTGATGCTCTACAAACGATTGGAACCATTCTCATTTCGCCTGATGGTAATCTAAGTGTTGCATATTTTCCTTCTTTAGCCATTAACTGAGCACTGTTTCCAGCTGAACGAACTAACTGTCCGCCTCTTCCCGGATATAACTCAATGTTATGGATCTGTGTACCTACAGGAATTTCAGAAAGTGGTAAGCAGTTACCAACTCTTACTTCTGCTTCCGGTCCATTCATAACTTTCATTCCGTCTGTTAATCCTTCCGGTGCAAGAATATATGCTTTTTCACCGTCTGCATAGCAGATTAACGCGATATTTGCTGTTCTGTTTGGATCGTATTCAATTCCGATTACAGTTGCCGGAATTCCGTCTTTTCTTCTCTTGAAGTCGATAATTCTATATTTTCTTTTTGCTCCGCCTCCGCGGTGTCTTACAGTAATTTTACCCTGGTTATTACGACCGGCTGTTTTGTTCAAAGATACTACTAAAGATTTTTCAGGTGTAGTCTTTGTGATTTCTGAGAAATCAGAACCAGTCATCTGTCTTCTTGAAGGTGTATATGGGCGGTATGTTTTAATTCCCATTACTTTATCTCCTTTCGTTACTCTAATTATAGTTTCACGGATTTGCACCGTATATTGTTCAATGCCTACAGACCTTCGAAAATCTCGATATCTGCTGAGTCAGCTGTTAACTGAACGATTGCTTTTTTTGTTTTAGCAGTTTTACCAAATGTCATTCCACGTCTTTTTGTTTTACCGTCAAGGTTCATTGTGTTGACACTTTTAACTTTTGTTCCTTCGAACATTTTCTCTACTGCTTCTTTAATCTGATTTTTTGTAGCCTCTGTGTGAACTAAGAAAGTGTATTTCTTATCTCCCATAAGTTCCATACTTTTTTCTGTAACTACTGGTTTAAGGATTACATCATAATACTGAATGTTTGCCATTATGCGTACACCTCCTCGATTTTTTCAACAACTGCTTTAGTTGTAACAACTGTGTTGTATTTTAAGATATCATATACATTGATTGTATTTGTTCTTGCAGTTTTAACAGCAGCGATATTTCTTGCAGATAATTCTGCATTTCTGTTGTCATCTTCTAATACAACTAATGCTTTAGATACATTCAAGTTATTTAATACGTTCTGGAAATTCTTTGTTTTAATTTCCCCAAAGTTAATTTCATCAAGAACGATGAATTTATTTTCTAATACTCTTGATGTAAGAGCTGATTTAAGAGCTGCTCTCTTTTCTTTTTTATTTAATTTGAAAGAGTAGTCTCTTGGTGTTGGAGCAAATACCACTCCACCGCCTGTCCACTGTGGACTTCTTGTAGAACCCTGTCTTGCATGACCTGTTCCTTTTTGTCTCCATGGTTTTCTACCACCGCCGGAAACTTCTGAACGAGTTTTTGCTTTCTGTGTTCCCTGACGTTTATTTGCAAGTTGGTTTACAACTGCCATGTGTAATAAGTGTTCGTTTACTTCAACACCAAATACAGCATCGTTTAAGTCGATTGTTCCAACTTCATTACCTTCGATATTATAAACAGATACGTTTGCCATCTGTGTGTTCCTCCTTTCCTATTAAAGACTAGATTGCTTTTACGCTTTCTTTAATTGTTACTAAAGATTTCTTAGGTCCCGGAACTGAGCCTTTTACTAAGATTAAGTTGTTTTCAGCATCTACTCTTACGATTTCAAGATTCTGAATTGTAATTTTCTTGCTTCCCATGTGTCCTGGCATCTTTTTACCTTTGAATACTTTACTTGGGTCAGATGCAGCACCATTAGAACCTGCATGACGATGGAATTTAGAACCGTGAGTCATAGGACCTCTGTGTTGGTTATGTCTCTTGATTGCACCCTGGAATCCTTTACCTTTTGAGATTGCTGTAGCATCTACTTTATCTCCTGCCGCAAAGATGTCCGCTTTGATTTCCTGTGCTAATGTGTACTCGTCAGCATTTTCGAATTTGAATTCTCTTACAAATCTTTTACCTGAAACACCAGCTTTGTCAAAATGTCCTTTTTCTGCTTTTGTTACACCGTGTCTGTGCACGATTTCTTTTTTACCGTTCTTGTCTACGTTAACAATTTTGTCTTTTTTGTCAACGAAACCAACCTGAACAGCACTGTAACCGTCATTTTCAACTGTTTTGATCTGTGTTACTACACATGGTCCAGCCTGAAGTACAGTTACCGGAGTCAACGCTCCGTCTTCGTTGAAGATTTGAGTCATTCCGACTTTAGTCGCTAAAATAGCTTTCTTCATTATAATTACCTCCTGTGATTTACAGCGGAACACCGAAGTGTTCATCCTAAATTTTAGGATTGATACTGTCTAAATTATTTGTTTTTCATTTTGATATCAATATAAACACCTGCTGGCATTTCTAATCTTGATAATGCATCAACAGTTTTCTGTGTTGGTGTGATGATATCAATAAGTCTCTTATGAGTTCTCTGTTCGAACTGTTCTCTGGAATCTTTGTATCTGTGAACCGCTCTTAAGATTGTTACAACTTCCTTCTTAGTTGGAAGTGGTACCGGTCCACTCACCTGTGCTCCATTTTTCTTTACAGTTTCGATAATTTTTTTCGCAGATGAATCAACTAACTGATGATCATATGCTTTAAGTGTAATTCTCATTACTTGACTTGCCATAAAAAAAGTCGCCTCCTTTTCGTACTTTTAACTTCAGTACGACAAGCGGTGACTGTACACTCTCCCGTGTGTGTCCTAATCTCTTCACACGTTGTTACCACGTTTCAGTGGCCGTTATTGATTCGTACAGTGACTTGTCGCCAGTTTCCTAACTTGACATTCGCTCCGCGGAACACCTACTATTATAAGTAGCAACCTCACGTTTCATCGCTATCATGTCACAGCTTTTTAAGTATACTAAACCATTCTGCTTTTTTCAAGTCTTTTTTGAAAAATATTGTACTTTTTTCAATACAATTTATTTTCTCCTTTTTTCAAAAAATGTATGAAATTCTCCCTTCCTGATTATAATAAATTATCATCTATTATAATAGGAGGAAACACGATGAATCTCGTACGTTTTATGCAGATAGCCATTTTCATTTACGCCCTCTTCTTCGCTTTTATTCTTATAACCGACTGCTTAAAGCATAAATCTGAATTTACCCGAAATAAGATTTTCCCTCTTGCCATTATCGGATTCTTCAGCGATTTGCTGGACACATGGGGTATAGG
Source organism: Faecalimonas hominis (assembly GCF_054660755.1). Lineage (NCBI taxonomy): Bacteria > Bacillati > Bacillota > Clostridia > Lachnospirales > Lachnospiraceae > Faecalimonas > Faecalimonas hominis. The sequence goes on along the minus strand of NZ_BAAHSH010000044.1, from coordinate 37,355 downwards.
AAGTTTTGCGACCTGTCAGGCAGGCTTCAAATTCACCAACTCCTGCCCGGACGAAAAAATGCCCGGCACTTTAAACGTCGCCCACACTCTTCCTACAATAGCAGAATTTCTATTGTTTCTAAACCTTATTAAAATAGAAGGAATTACTCTCATCACTCTAATCGGAGGGGCAGTTATAGGCGCAATTTACGGCGCCTCCCTTGTTTCAAAATGGTCGCCAAAAATTATCCGTCTGGCGCTGGGATCCGCATTAGTCGTACTTGCCGTTATTCTTTCTTTAAAATTGGCTCATATAGGTCCATTTGAAAAACCTCTCGCTCCTCAGGATATCGTTTTAGAATTAAAAGCCAACGGATTTACCGTCAACAACGGAGAGGAATGGATATACCTGATAGAAAACAACCAAAATCTCAGTGATACCGAAAAAGAAATTTACACAAACCCTTCCATTACAGCATCGGAGTTGTCCTCCCTCATTCCAAAACTGAAATTGGAAGGAATTTACACTCTCAACGCACGCAATCTTACTTCCACCATTACCGGCCATTTGACTTACGGATTGAAAGGTTACAAACTTATCATCGGCATTATCATCAACACTCTTTTAGGTGCATTAATGACCATCGGGGTAGGGCTTTACGCCCCATGTATGGCCATGGTGAGCGGTTTGGGATTAAACGTATCCGCTGCTTTCCCCATTATGATGGGTTCCTGTGCATTCCTCATGCCATCTGCCGGCATTCAATTTATCCAATCCGGCGCATATGACCGAAAAGCCGCCGCAGTTATTACCGTTTTTGGACTTATGGGCGTTTTCCTAGCCTACAAAGTTGCCGCCGCTCTGCCAATGAATATTCTGACCGCCATTGTTATATGTGTTATGCTGTATACTGCATTTACCTTTTTCAAAGATGCGAAAAGACTGTGAGTTTATTTCACGGTCTTTTATTCTTTCCTTCGCATTTTGAGTTTCAACATCGCCACCACTTTTTTTGCATCTAGCGCTGTCGCATTATTTTCTCCTACTACACACGTTTCCGTTCCGCTTTCGCTTTTATTTATATCTATGATTCCGTCCAAATATTCATTTACGACTACAAACTGCCCAACCGTTCCGCTAAAATTCAATCCGGTAACTTCAATTCCTCTTGTGGAGAGTTCTTCCACTGTGTTCGTAAAATCTACATCACTGTTTCCCCAGCCATCGGAAGAAATAATCACACCGTCTGCACGCATTCCTTCTGCCCAAACCGCAGTTCTTCTTCCCACAAGCATCTTCTCTTCATTGCCGTCCGGCGTTCCTACAAGTAAAACTCCCATCAAATCCAAATCCTCGTCAGCCGATACCACGTCCAACAAAGGATCTCTAAAATGATGTAGAGAAGTTTCTTTTGTCGATGGTCCTATTCCCATGTCTCTCCCTCCTACTGCATGGAACGGATAATTCCGTCCCGATATTCGTTTGGCGTCACAAGTACAGGCATATTCCCCATGTCAATGATCGAACGTCCACCTTCCACTCCGGAAGGCTCTTTGCCAAATAAATGAGTGTCATACATCGCTCCCTGTCCTGCCACCTGCTTCACTATCAGAACCCGTTTTTTCCCGGGGCGTACTATATCATGATATTCATGCCTTTCTGTACATTCTTCGCCTTTGAATTTTTTCATCTGCTCGCGAAACTTCTGTATAAATTCATCACATTTTCTATGGGCCTCAGTCACTCCGTGTCTCTCCTGCCCCATTCCCGCTTTAAATGTTACGTCAAACGAAATAATGTAATCTCCCGGCGAAGGCGTTCCCGCTCTTCCCAAATATAATTTTTCTGACAAATTCCCTTCCGACGAACCAAATTCCGCGGTCTGTATGCCATTGACATCTACTCCTGTCAAAATAACATACACTCCTGTCAGCGTGTGGGTAATGCCTTCCCCAATTCTTCCCAGTACTTTTGTGGAAATCGGAATAATATCCATTATACTGTTCGTCCAACGATTATGTTCTCCCGGTTTGATCACGGAAATTTCTATCTTATCAATTGCTGATTTTTCATCATCTGTTCGCTCAATCCCTGCATGTACTTTCATTTTTCCGTCAGGATAAACTTCATTTTCTGAACCCGCTTCTATATTTTCTATATGAAACGCCTTTATCACCAATCTTCTTAAATCTCTCACTTCCTGAGACAATGTCTTCACCTCACTTATTTCTAATTGATTTATTATAACATAAATTGTGAAAAAAGTGTGAAAGGGGACGTAGTTTTCTTGAACTTTACTACGTCCCCTTTCACACTTTTTTCACAAAAATATCACCCACAGTAAAATACCGCAGGTGATACTTTATAATTAAACTTTAGCTACGTATTCAAATGGAAGCGGAACAATTTTTCCAGGTGTCTGGATTTCTACTAATTGTTCTAATGTTGCTTTTACGATAGCAGTCTGCATTTCTTTATTATTTGGTTCTCCAGCGTTAGCACCCATTGGAACTAATGGAGCAACCGCACGTGGTGTACCGGATTGACGTACAACCGGTGGAAGAGCTGCAATAATAATTGTTGGAATTCCAGCTTCTTCAATCGCTCTCTGCACCAATACTGCAGAGCGGTGGCAAGTACCTCAACCAGCAGTAAGAAGTACAGCATCTACGCCTTCTTCTTTAAACATCTGAGCAATAGCAGGACCAGTTTCATGTTTGAATTTTTCCTGGTTTCCACCACCACCCATGAAACCTGCATGAACAGGTGCACAAGCCTTGATGAATCCTTCTTTTGCTAACTCATGAATTCTGTCAATTGGGAACATACAGTTGATGTCTTTATTAACATCACCGTTGTCATATCCACCATGTGATACCATCAAATCTTCTGATTTCATTGTATCTGTGATTTTTCTCCATGTAAAGTCTCCGGCAAGGTTAAATCTCTTGTCATCTTTGTGATGAACACCAGCAGCAGTTGCAAGTGCCACTGTCATATCTTTGATTTCCTTTGTCACAGGAGTCCATACTGATGGAGGAGTAATCGGAACGAAAATTTCTGATTGTATTCCTTTAACTGTTGTTAAACTCATTATTCTGCCTCCTTATTGTTTTCATTTTTCAGACGCGCTTCTTCTTGTCTGCGTTTATATACATCTAGGTTACTTACATATTTGTCATTGGCTTCCGGACCGAGTTGTTCGATAAAACTCATATTCCACGCAACTTCCTGTCCTACTGCGAGCGGATAGTCTGTAATCAGCATTCTCATTGGAATTTTCAAATATCCAAGTCTTCCTTTTAAATCTACGGCCACACAGCCGTCATGCACTTCTACGATTACGCCTTCCATTCTAATCAATTTATCGCCATATTTCATATTGATCACCTAAAATTAGTTGTATTTTTCTCTTCTCTTATCGCTCATTGGTAATGATTGTTCGTTTTTCACAAGTTCAACCGGTTTACCTGTTACGTTAGAGATTAATTCAACGTTAGTTGCTTTTACGTTTGGATTCCATTTCTTTTCCGGTTTCTTAACTTCTTCACCAGCCATTGCTGTTTTAAGCATTGCAAGAGCACGGATTGCATCTTCATGGCAAAGTGTGTTACAAGCAAGAACTTCGTTTTCAATACCTGCTTCAGATTTATTGTTATCAACCATGTTTGTCATGTATTTGTTACCAACTACTAAAGCACCCTGAACAGCACAGAAAGATAAACCTACAACAGGAACTCCTCTCATACCGATTTGTTCGTGATGACTTGCAAAGTCGATGTGGTTGTTACCGAAACCTTCTGTTGTAATAAATGCTCCATCAACATCAAGAGCTTCTACCATCATACCAACACGTTTTGATACATAGAATTTCTCTGCATTAATCTGTGGGCTTCCTACAAAGATAACTCCACACAAGTCAATTTCTTCATCATGAAGTGCTTCAAGTACCAATGGCTCTCTCCAGTAATGTCTTGACATTTCTTTTGATGCAGGTCCGATACATGTAAGTGCGTGGATACAACCGTCTAATACTTCAAGTGGAGATACCATTACAGGTACGTTTCCTAAGTCTACGTTTGGTTTTGCACCAAGCACACCAACAGGCTCTACAGGAAGAATCAAGTTATCGTGCATAGCACCCTGTCCCATAATTTCTTTTACGATAACAACTTTTTTCTTTCCAGGTCTTCTGTACTGGTTGAATTCTTCTGTATCTACCACTAAAGACTCGTCCAATTTCTTTAATGCTGTTCTGATTTCCTGAGTAATTACATCAGTTGCAGTATGAGCAGCCAAAGGACCCGGTCTTTCCATGTTTGTTCCTTCTTTGATAACTACTTCTGTCTTGATGAAGATTTCACCTTCTTCAGGTGCACCAGGACGTCCCCACATGATGTTTTCATCTAAATATCCTTCAGATGAACCAAATTCACCAATCTGAACTCCGTTTGCATCTGTACCTGTTACCATCATAACAACACCGTCAAGAACTCTTGTTGCTCCTGAACCGATTTCATCATCGCCATCTTTTGTAGCGATTGGCTGAACGTCCATAATTGTTTCTGAATATGTGTGGTATTCTGCAGGTGTAATAATATCAATTTTTAAACTGTTTACTAATTCCTGAGATGCTACAGCTTCTTCCTCAATACCTTCTCTGATGTAAAGAGTTGTTCCTTCGATTTTTGTTTCAGGTCCTCTCTTTACTTCTGTAATCTTAAAGTGTTTTCTTGTTAAACTTCTGATTAATTTTGGTTCCTGTTCTTTAACCGGAACAGCAACTTCTGCTCCTGCAGGAATTTCTACTGCTTTCGCTGTACCTGCTCCTACATTCATAGGTAATTCAATCTGAATGTCTTTACCTTCACCAATATGGATTTTTAATACTCCACCGTTTGATTTTGCCGCAACCGGTGCAACAGGCGCTGCTGCCGGCGCTTCTTCAGGTGCTGCTGTTTCTTCTTCAGCAACTGTCTGAACTGCATCAATTACATCACGTGTAATCGGTGTAAGTGAATCGCAAGTTTTTGTTAATTTTGCACCTAAGATTTCTTCAATTGTTAATACCCCATCTAAATTTAATAAACCTGAGTCTACCAAATCATCAAAAATCGCTGGGTCCTCTAAGTTCTCTGGTCCAATTATAATGCCTTCTTCTGCTCTGCAACATAATACTGCAGGGTCTTTTGCATGCTCTTTCGCTGTTTCAGCTGTAATTGACATATCTTCTCCTCCTTGTTTAATCAAGTTTCATCATTTATATATTCTAATCACTTTCGTGATTGTAATACCTACATTGGAAGTTCAAGATAAATATCTTTTCCTTCTTTGATGGAAATAATAATTGTATTTCCGTCCTGTGCAGCCACTTCTGTCTGTACTTGTACTTCCTGTACATTTTCTTCTGCCGGTGCTTCTTTTGCAGCAAGTTTTACCGCACCGCCTACTGCCTCTTCCGTAACAGGTGTAAGCGCATCGCAATCTTTTGCTGTCTTCACTCCGATAACCTGTCCAATTGTAAGTGCTGTATCTAATGTAAACAAATTAGAACTTACCATATCATCTAAAAACATTGGGTGTTCTAAATGCTCTGCTGAAATTTCTGTTCCTGCAGGAACTTTCACCGCAAAAACTGCCGGCTTATCTGCGTATTCTTTTACCATTTCATTTGTGATTAACATATTCCGTTCCTCCCTCTCTCTAAATGTCCTGCTCTACCTGTTTAGAAACAGTCAAATATCTGTATAACGGGTGACCGATTGTTCTCATCACATGGTCTGTCTGATGGAATACTTTCAAATTCATCTTTGGTGCAGAACCCATAACCGTGTTTGAACAGTCTGAACAGTTACCAATGATGATATATTCGCATTTGTCTTGCTTAAACTGCATACTGTTTTTAACCTGTCCCGGACAGTTACCCGGTCTCTCACATTTCAAAGCACCGCTCTTCATTTCCTGTGCCTGTTTACATCTCGCTACGGAAACAACTTTTGCATTCATTTTCTCTGCAATGTCACGCATACGTGTTTCATCTCCGCCACATGCACAGACTAAAACACCCATTGTCGCACCGTGTAAATCAGGGAATTCCATTGTCACGATAATTCCACCTGTTGTCTTTGTAATTGGTGCATCTAATGTTGTTGCCTTACCTGTAAACGGTCCACCCATAATGATTTCACCGTATTCACCGTCAATTCCTCCGGCTCTCTCGATTAATTCAGCCACGCTTGTTCCAACCGGAACATCTTTAAATACATGTGGCTCATTTCCACCGTTTAATTTACCGATTACAGTCAGGTTCTTGCTGAAACAAGGTTTTCTTTCTTCAATCGCCTCTGTAATTCTTGCTAAAGTTTCTACATTAATTACAATTGATTTCGCCACTGAAGGAAGTTCTTCCGGTTTCAATTCAATTCCAAGACATTCTCTAACTACCGCTCTTTCTTCTCCCATCGGATAAATATCCGGAAGTAAGTGAATAGAAATTGCTTCTTCGTCTTTCAGCGCCTCTTTCAATGTCTGTACTGCTTTCTCGTTTTTCTTCTTAATGGCAAAGATTGCTTTTGCAGCATTAGAAATTTCCATAGTGTATTTTACGCCACGGATAACTTTGTCACATTCCTCTTCAATCTGCTGAATATTGTGACGAAGTCCCGGCTCACATTCTGCTGCATTGATGAGAATGTATCCGCCCTGTAAATCCGTTCCGATTTTCACTCCTGTAGGGAAACCTGCTCCTCCCATACCTACAATACCGGCTGCTTTAACCATATCAAGTTTGCTACCTTCTTCGATTTTCTCAAACTCTTCGCTCTGCACTTCGTCCGGTCTGATGACAATTCTGTCTTCCAAAACTTCTGTTACTTCACCGTAAACACTTGAGAAAATATTTGCTCCAAGTCCTGTCGGCTCTGCAATCAGTGTTCCTTTCTTTACCTTATCGCCACTTTTCACAGTAGCCTGGCAAGGTGCACCTACGTGTTGTCTTAATAGAATCTGTACATCTTTCATGACACCATTCTCCTTTTACCTTTATAAAAATTTTACAGAACATAACGTCCTGTAATTTATTGCTTCTCTCTATAATGTTCTATTCATTTTTTAAATTTTTTTGTATTATTTTTAACATTCTTTTGGCGAGGGCATGTGGGAATCGAACCCACCCAGGACGCTCTTAACGCCCAACACTAGTTTTGAAGACTAGGAGGCACACCAGTTACCCATCTACCCTCTCATGGATTTTACGCTTTTAGACTAACATAACTCGTTATATATTTCAAGTTATTTTTTCTTTTTTTTGCATTTTTATTCTAATCAAATAAACATTGACTTTTCAAGGGTTTTCACGCATAATAACTATATAGAATTGAACTCAATACTAGAATACGGACTAGAACACGGTCTATTCGTTATTTTTTTATCGTTTTCAGCCGTATTTTTAGGGATTTTCCAAAAGTTTTTCTTTGGAAATATACCTGATTCTTTTTTCGGAATGTGTCCTATATCATTCCATTTATAGATTTTTTCTATAATTAATTCACATTATTTTAAGGAGGAACGGATATGTCATTAAATCCAACACTTAACAAAGAACGATTCGAAGCAGCATTTACTGTAGTGGATTCTCACACAGTAGGTGAATTTACACGAATCGTATTATCAGGTTTCCCTGAATTAGAGGGAAATACAATGATGGAACGCAAAAATTTTCTTGTAAATCACTGCGATGATTACAGAACAGCATTAATGCTTGAGCCAAGAGGACATCACGATATGTTCGGAGCAATTTTAACTGAACCAATCAGCGAGGAAGCAGATCTTGGCGTTATTTTCATGGATACCGGCGGATACTTGAATATGTGCGGACACGGAACTATCGGTTCTGCAACAGTTGCTGTTGAAACAGGTCTTGTTCCCGTAACCGAACCATACACAGAAGTAGTATTGGAAGCTCCGGCAGGAATTATCCGTACAAAGGTAAAAGTTGAAAACGGAAAAGCAGTTGAAGTTACTTTGACAAATGTACCTGCTTTCTTATATAAGGACAACCTTACAGTAGATGTTGACGGTGTTACAATTCCATACTGTATTTCTTTCGGTGGAAGTTTCTTCGCATTGGTGGACGCTTCTAAATTAGGATACAATATCGGACCTGCTGCCGTACCTGCCCTTCAGACATTGGGAATGAAAATGCTTGAAAAGATTAATAAAGAAGTATCTGTTCAGCACCCAACGCTTGACATTAACACAGTAGACCTTGTTGAATTCTACGGTCCTACACCAAACCCGGAAAAAGCAGATATGAGAAATGTTGTTATCTTCGGTGAGGCGCAGGCTGACCGTTCTCCTTGCGGAACAGGAACAAGCGCAAAACTTGCAACACTTTACGCTTGGGACGAAATTAAAATCGGAGAAGAATTCCGCTACGAATCTTTCACAGGCTCTGTATTTAGAGGTGTAATCAAAGAAGAAGCATCTGTAGGTGATTTCAAAGCAGTTATCCCACAGATTACAGGAAGCGCTTATATTACAGGTATGGGAACATATGTCATTGATCCGACAGACCCATTAAAATATGGTTTCTCAATCGGCTAAGGAGGTTTTAGGCTAGTGCCACGTAAACGCCAATCCCCAAAAAGCAGGATCGTCAAAGCCGCATGGAATCTCTTTTACAAAAACGGTTACGAAGAGACGACGGTAAACGACATTATCACTGCTTCCAAAACATCAAAAGGAACATTCTATCACTATTTCAAAGGGAAAGACGCTCTTTTGAGTTCTCTTTCCTACCTTCTTGATGACAAATACGAGGAATTGACAGGAATAATTAATCCGGATTTATCAGCATATGATAAATTACTCTTTTTAAATCATGAATTATTTTATATGATTGAAACGAGTATAGATGTGAATTTACTTGCTTATTTATATTCTTCCCAACTAGTTACAAAAGATAAGAAATCTTTGCTGGATAAAAAGCGCTACTATTTCACATGGATTACGGAAATTATTGAGGACGCTCTGAAAAACGGTGAATTTCACCCGGCAAACAGCGCATCGGATTTAGTCAAACTATATACGATGTACGAGCGTTCCTTACTCTATGATTGGGCTTTATGCAAAGGAAAATATGCCCTTACGGAATACAGTGACAGACTGTTACCCCATGTTTTGGACAGATTTAAAGAAGAAATATAAAAAACAGGAGAAGACTTTTTTTCGTCTTCTCCTGTTTTTATATTTTAACTTAATTTAACTTCTTTTGCCTCTTCCGGCTTAAAATCATTTCTCAAATCATAAATATTATGACCTGTAGATTCTCCAAGAACTCTTCCTTCTAAAGAATAACAGCGGATAAATCTTTTTCCGTCAATGCTTGACCAGTGTTCCACGTCCCATGTGAGATAACCGTCTTCATCTGTTTTCTTCCCGTTCAGGTACAAATCCACCTGACGTCCGCCCGGAGCCATGAGTTTGATTAACTCCTCTTCAGTAGCCTCTAACTCAACTTTATTTACTGTATCATAAACTTTCATTTTTTACGCTCCCGTCTAGTTAATATATCCTGCTTTTTTTAATTTTTCTTCTGCCTTAACTAAATTTGCTTCAGACACAAGAACAATCGGTCCTGTACAGCCCATTCCGCTTTCCGCATAGATATTGATTTTCCAAAGTGTCTTAACGGCATCTTCCAAATCCATAACTTCTATTCCCGGAATCTGTGCTGTTACAACTTCTTTTGGAGGTTCTTTTACTTCTTCAGCCTCTGCAGGTTTTGAAGCGTTTTTATGTGCATTTAAAATATCTTTTAAGCCCGCTTTGTTTGCCGCTTCAAATTCCTGTTTGGCAACTTCAAATACTTTTCCGCGAACAAGCTGTCCTGCATAACGGATTGCGTTTGCAATAACAGGTGCTCCCGATGCACGGGATACAATCATAACAAGTTGTTCATATCCTTCTCCGATTCCAGGTCCATAGCCGAATCCTGTCGCCTCAAAACTTCCTCCTGTAGTGAAAGAAGACAACATTTTTACGAGAATGTTTCCTGTAAGGGAGTCTGTTACCATAATATCAGGAGATGCCTGTAATACGTCATTTCCTCTCATTACACAACCGCCATCTGCTCTTCCTGATTCTGCAAAAGTAATATCGTATCCGTTTTCCTGAAGTTGCTTTAATGCTTTTTCAGTCTGACGCGCACCGTCCACATTTAAAATACCGACTGTAGCATTTTTCTTACCGCAGGCTTTTGCTGTAATGATTCCGTAAATGGCATTTTTAATCATGCCTTCAATACGATCCGTACTTGATGTTCCCGTTGTGTTTGCGATAAACATTTCTTTTGCAGTCGCAGGCGTCACGCAGCGTCCCACTGTGGAAACACCTATAGGGAATGGGAAGTGCATTGTTACCGCACCGTCAACTTCCCCGTTTTTAAGCATTTCTTCCATTTTTTTGTGGCCTTCTTCATCATCAGCCACTTTAATTGTTGTAACACCTTCTGCTTCCAATGTACCTATATAGTAAACATCAATTCCATCTTTTTCCGCCTCTACAGCTGCCGCCATAGAATTTTCTTCTCCATGTTCACTTCCCATACCTGTAAGGGCAATTTTAGGACGTTTTCCAAAACTTCCTGTTTCCAGTCCCTGTGCAATGTCCATAAAGGTGGAAGCAATCATTTTTTCTACACTATTTGCCATTTTTTCCACCTCTCTATTCTGCCATAAGAGTTTCCGCAAAATCTTTCATTGCTTTTGCAATCAATCCTTTTACTTCTTCTTCTGAAACACCTGCATTGTCTTCTGCGCCTGTGTTTGCCTGAATCACAAATGAAACTCCATCGAAAAGGTTTGTCATACGTCCGAGGAATAAACTTCCCTTACCGACAATCATAGCATTTTTAATTTTACCCGCTTTAATATCTTCCACAGCAAATCCAATATACGGAACACCTGATGGAATATGTCCCTGTGTCGGAGCCCAGCCTGTTAAGCCGTGTTTAGCAGCGAATGCAGGTAACTCTTTTCTGTCAAGTTCACCTTTTTTAACCGCTAAAGCAGCAATCATTTTATAGTTTGCTAAAGGAACATCTCCTGCACCTGCCGGTTTTGTGATATCCGGATTCTGCATTTCAGGAGAATATTTATCAATGTCTGTAATTTTTAAACCTACTTTTTCAAGCGGAGTGGCAACAAGGCTTCCGATTACGTTCTGTGGAGCAGAACCTGTACCAACTGTGTGACGTCCAAGAATGTCAAGGTTGATTTCCGGGCTTTCCCCATCATTTTCACAAATAATTACACAGAAACCTGCAAGGCAGTCCTCTAAAATCGGAAGACCTTTTTTCACGTGGTCTTTACCATTCATACCAAGTTTTGCCGTACAACCGCCTGCTGTAACGGCAACACATTTATATGCGCCTGATTTTACGAGCGCTGCTGCTTCAATTAATGCGTGAGAAGGTCCTGCACAGAAACCACGAGAGTCAGAACCTGTTGCATTTACAAGACCTGCAACTTCTGCAGCTGCTTTTGCAAAGTTTCCGCCACCGCGCTGGTTCATATCTCCGCATGCTTCCTCAGCACAATCAATTACATATTCAATTTCAGATTTGTCGATTCCTGTATTTCTTACTGCATATAATAAAGCAAGCACACTTGTTGCTTTACTCATCATGTTTTCATGCATAACGTGAGCAGATAAGTTCACATCAATGTCATGCGCTCTCTTTATACAGCCAACTAATTTACCGTCAATGTAAAGTCCTTCTGCATGTTCATCATTTACAAGATGCTCTACTTCGCTGAGTTCAACACCTTCTTCAATTTTTTCAACAATATCTTCTGTAATAATTGGGTTTGCAGCAAACGCTTCTTTTGTTGCAGCAACAAATTCTTTGTCTAATTTTACAACTTCAAACATATCACATGTCTGAACTAAGAGAAGAAATTCGTTTTCCGGCATAATTTCACCGTATTTACCAAATCTCTCCGCTCCTTCTTTCACTTTATCATAATAAGGGAACTCAACTTCTGCAAGTTCGTCCGGGTGTGCATTTCCAATATATACCTGGTTTGGCCAGTAGTTTACACATTCCTCGTAAGAACGAAGATGACTGTTCAATTCTTTTAAATATTCAGATTCCGGGTTTACAACTCTTTCTGTTGTCTGTGTTGTTCCATTATATACTACCATCTGTGGAGTATGTGCCAATACATAACTGGCTCCTTTAATTACACTATTCATTTGAAGGTTCCACCTTTCTTTTAGATGTTTAAATATTATTTTTTACATATACTAAAAATAAAGATTGTATGGGAAAGTTCACAGAACCTTCCTGATACAATAAAAGGCGATGAAGTAAGCATTTACTTCACCGCCCAAAGAAAACCCAAAATCAAATCAGATTTTCGTTATAAATACTTATCTTCTATAAATATTTACAAAATTGTTCACGAATAGATGACATCTCGCTTACGATATCATCAACATCAAGTACCATTTCCATCATACCAACCTGTTCATCGTAAACTGCTTCATCGAATTCTTCTTTCAATTCTGGTTCACATACATGATATACCGTGAGTCCTAACTCGACCCCAGTCAATGGTCCTGCGAATGTTGGGTCACCTGCAGTAACTGTTTCAGCAGCTAATCCTGCTGCCTCTCCTTCTGCTGCTCCAACGATAACAACTAAATTCTCTGCACCGAATTCGTCTGCAAAGTCTTTAACTCTTTTCTGATTCTCAAGATCCATTGCACCTGCGCTAGTTCAGACAAAGCATTCAGTTGAAGAAAAAACTACTTCTCCGCCGGCTGTCTTAACACATTCAGCGATAGCAGGTCCTGGTACACCATCACGGTCGCCGATGATGATTACTTTTTTACCATCTAAAATTGCCATGGCTTCTTCTCCTTCCTTTCCATTTATTTTTAGTATTATTTATAGTTGAAATGCTTTCACATTTCCGTAAAAGCCTTTCGGCTTTATACGCATATTAAGTATACATACTTTTCATCAAAAATACAAATTAAATATATTTCTGAATCATTGCTTCGATGTTTTCCTGTGTAGCATCATCTTTTACTACTTCATCGATTTTTTCTCCGTCTTTGTAAATAGCCATAACAGGAAGTCCTAAAACTTTCTGTCCGATAGCAAGACGACGTGCTTTTGTTGTATTAAGAGATGTGAATTTTAATTTATCTCCATATTTGTCAGCCATTTCATGAACGAATGGCATTAAAGCCTGACATGGCACACAGCCGTCTCCGTAGAAATCTACGAAAACATATCCTTCTGCCTCTAACACCTCAGGCTGAAATGTTGTTTTATCTAAATCTAACATCGGTTTGTCCTCCTTAAAACTATTCCATTTCGTTAATATATTTTTCACACTGTGTAGTAGCAATTGCTCCGTCAGCTGCTGCCGTAACTACCTGACGAAGACTCTTCACACGAACATCACCTGCTGCGAATACACCCGGAATATTTGTACGCATGTTGTCATCTGTAGGAATATATCCTCTTTCGTCCAATTCAAGTCCTTTGCCTTCAAAGATTTTTGTGCTTGGCAATGTTCCGATAAATCCGAATACACCAAACATACCGTCTTCTTCGTCCGCTTCAATCTTTGTCAGTTCTCCTGTCTTAACATTTTTTACTGTCATTTCAGAAAGAATACCGTCTCCGCTGACTTCCTCTACAACCGTATCCCACATAAAGTGAAGTTTAGGATTTTTGAATGCTTTTTCCTGAATGGATTTTGCTGCACGAAGTTCATCACGTCTGTGAATAATGGTAACTTTTCTTGCAAATTTTGTGAGATACATTGCTTCCTCAACAGCAGAATCTCCACCGCCCACAACGTATACTTCAAAATCTTCAAAGAAGTTTGCATCACATGTAGCGCAGTAAGAAACTCCTTTACCCATGAATTCCTTTTCGCCTTTGCAGCCAATCGGTCTTGCGAATGCACCTGTTGCAATGATAAGTGTTTTACCGCAGTATTCACCTTTTGCACTGATTAATTTCTTTACATCGCCTTCAAGAACTACGTCATTGATAACATCAGTAACACGTTCTACACCGAACTTTTCACACTGTTCTGTCATTCTTGCGATTAGAGAAGGACCTGATTCTCCTTCTACAATCTGTCCCGGATAGTTTTCAATCTCATCTGTGATTGCAATCTGTCCTCCGTCTTTCCCTTTTTCTACAATCAACGTAGACATACGGGCTCTCCCTGCATACAGACCTGCCGCTAATCCGGCAGGCCCTGCACCAAGGATAATTACGTCATAAATCTTGCTCATAACGTTCTCTCCTTCTAGTTGTTATTATTCAAAGATTGTCTGGTCTTCAACTTCTACTGTCAATGCATGAAGCGCTTTTTCAACTAAGTTTCTACGCAATTTCTTTTCTTCGTCTGCTTCTAATGCAGGATTTCCGAGTGGGTGAGGAATTGCTACTGCAGGAACAATTCTGTTCGCTCCAACTGTCATTGAAATAGGAGTTACCGTACATACGTGAACTACCGGAAGTCCGGCACCTTCTACGCCTTTTACCATCGTTGCACCGCAACGTGTACAAGTACCTCAAGTAGAAGTCAAGATAACTGCGTCAACTCCGTCATCAATAAGTTTCTGCGCAAATTCTTCTGAAAATGCTTTTGCAGAAGCAACTGCTGTTCCGTTACCAACTGTTGTATAGAATTTATTGTGTAATTTTCCAATCACGCCTTCTTTTTCCATATCGCGAAGAACGTCTACAGGTAATACACGGTCAGCATCTTCGTTAGCGTATACAGGGTCGTATCCACCGTGTGCTGTTTCATATGTGTCCTCTGTCAAGTCCATAACACCTGTAATGTCGTATTCACCGTAGTGAGAAGCGTTAGAACTTTCGATGTGGTCAGGATTTCCTTTTGGAACAATACCACCTGATGTTACTAAAGCGATTGTTGCTTTAGATAAATCTTTTACTGCAGGCATTGGTGGAACTCTGTCAAATGCAGGCATTGGATATTCTGTTGTGAATGGTTTGTCTGCCAATTTCTTTAACAGCATATCTACCGCACGTCTTGAACCACGTTTTTCTTCAAAGAAGTTTACACGAACACCGTTTGGCATATAGTGATCCTGGCAAGATGCACCGATTGCTTCGCCTTTTGCTAATTTTAATGCTAAAGGAGCCATATCTGCAACTGCCGCTCTCATACCTGCTGCACTGTTTTTTGTAGGTACTGTGTATACTTTATTCTTAAACATATCAGCACCTGGGTTTTCTACGTACATACCTGTTACTGCAGGAATTCCTAATTCTTCCTGAACTGCGTCAGCGATTGTACCACAGGCAACTCCATAACGTCCGGCATTAAATGCAGGTCCTGCAACGAATACGTCTGGATTTTCTTCTTTTACCCATGCTAAAATTGTTTTCTTTGCTTCTTCAAGGTTCTCATTAAACCATGAGTCACCACATACGATTGTCGCTGTGATTTCTGCTTCGTCTTTAAAACTTGCTTTAAATGCAAGGCCCGGTCCCATTACCTCTCCTTTGTGAAGTTCTGCAGGGATATGAGCCATTTCCTCTCCACCGATATTGGCAAAGAACTGGTTAATATAATGTACTACTTTAATCATTGTCTATTTTCCTCCTTCCCTATCTTGCACTTAAGTAACCGAAACCTGTTTCGTTTGTTGCTCCGGTAATTGCCTGAATTTCAACTTCAATTGTTCCGTCTTCACGTAAACTGTGTTCATTACCACCGGCAATTGTATTTACATAATCTAATGTTCCGATAACTTTGTCAAGTTTTGGAAGAACAATTACCTGATTAGCGTTTCCGCCTGTTACTACTGCGTCTGCTGCTGCATCTGCATCTGCCAATGACTGAGATTTACCGTCGCGTCCTGCATATTCATCAGTAATGATAACTGTCTTAACGCCTTCTGCTTCGATTTTCTTACAGTTCATGATAAGGTCTGTATCCGGGTTACCGAATCCTTCCTGAGATACAACTACACCGTCAAGGTCTAATAAACGGCATAATTTTGCTGTCCAGTCAGATGAACGCTGTTTGTCAGCCAAATATACATTTTCGTTTGTTAAAATGTGTGCTACAAAGTTAAGTGTTTTTCCATGTTCTACAAATAAGTCATGTACAACCGGATTGTTTTCATGAACATATGTTGGGTTTTTGTCACATGCAGATACACAGTTACCTGATACGATTGCACCGTCCATAACTTCTGTTGGTGTCATCATTGTAGATAATGTTTTCTTTGCATCTACGCCGTATACATATGTGTCATGTAATAATCCCTGTGACTGTAACATCTGTACATATGCAACTCTTGGAAGTCCAGGTAATTTTTCAGCACCTTCCATAATTCCGTATGTTTCAAATACTTCTGTTGAATCAGGTGTTAATTCACGTGCCAATTCTCCAAGATATACTGCAACTCTGAATCCCGCAAATCTTACTGCCGGTTCATAGTCATGCTGTTTGATTCCATCAACAGGTTCGCAAACAACAACTAAGTTATTTAATTTTGAGAAAGGTGTGTAATCTGCCCCAGGACCTGTCATGTCAATGATACCTTCCTGGAAACCAACGATTTTACCTGCTGTTACAACAGCCATTCCTTTTAATGCGTATGTCTTTCCTTCACCAACTGTATCTACTTTGTTGATTACTCCCGGGAATACTCCGCCTCTTCCTTCAACTTTTACTCGTGGTTCAATAACATCTTTAACAGGTGTAATTCTTACGCTTTCACCTGGTCTTGCAATATCCAATTTACAACTTTTGATTTTTTCGTCCTCAAGAACGATTGCTTTTACAGCGTCTTCATTAACATAAAGTACTCCGTCTTCAATTTTTGATTCTGGACCAAATTGAATATCTTTAATGTTAATGTGCCCTAATTCTAATCTTCTCACTGTAAATTACCTCCTTTTATATGTGTTTATATTACTTTAAGCACTTTTGTGTGCCAGAGTACAATTAGTTACCATGCCGTTGCTGACGGCAATGCACTGCTGATCAGTGTATAATCAATATATTGGAAATCATCATAAACATGCAGTGCATATTTATCTGATTTGAATTCAAATTTACCACAGGACTGAATTGCCTGCTCTATAATTTTTACGGATTCCGAATTAAGCGCTGTTGCTTTTTCGGAAACCATAACCGATTTATACGGAGTTTCGTTCGGTTTGACACTCCCTGAAAGAGGGTGTGTCAAAAGTTCATGTCCCTTGTAAACATAGTTCCGAACTTTTTTTAATGTGTCTTCATAAGAAATATCTTCGTATTCCACTGTATATTCCTGACCTAATTTTTCTACTATAAGAGGATTGTTTGTTATGATAATAAATTCTGCTTTCATGTCTTCACCTGTCATTGTTTGATAAAAAAGGGACGGTTTAATGCAATACTACTTTGATTGCCTTTAAGCCGTCCCACCTGTTCCTGTATTGATTAATCAACACACAGTTCAGAGTATGGTCCGTCTTTTGCTCCTTTTGCCTGAAAGTTTCACCCAACACTGACGATTGTCAGGCTTGCATCTTCGGCGGTCATTTGACTCTCTCACAAAAAACATCTTCCCATATTTCTAAATCTTCATTATTCTATTTTTTCTTCATCTGATTTGGTCTGAAATTCTGGTAGTAGTCTTTATGTACTTTCTTAACCATTCCGCTCAATGCCCACAAACCGATAACGTTAGGTATTACCATTGCACTGTTGAAACAATCTGCCATGTTCCATACAAGGTCTACTCTCTGTGCTGAACCAACTACGATACATACACATACAAGTACGGCATAAATTTTTACGGCTTTGCTGCCAAATAAATATTTGATATTTGCTTCACCGAAGAAATACCAACCGATGATTGTTGAAAACGCGAAGAAGAACATACAAATTGCAATAAAGACTTCTCCGAATTTTCCAAATACGCTTGAGAAACCAACCTGTGTTAAAGCAGTTCCTGTGTAAGCAGCCTTTGTAAGCGGATCGATTTCTCCAACCATACCGCTTGTAAGGATAACAAGTGCTGTCAGTGTAAGAACAACAAATGTGTCAATAAATACACCCATCATTGCTACAAATCCCTGTTCTACAGGGTGATCTACCTTCGCAACTGCGTGAGCATGTGGTGTTGAACCCATACCGGCTTCATTAGAGAATAATCCTCGTCCAACGCCTCGAGCCATTGCCTTTTGTACTGTCCAACCAAGGACACCACCGCCAACTGCCTGTGGACTGAAAGCTCCTACAAAGATATCATGGAATGCTTTTGGAAGCATATCACCATTTGCAATAATAACAATTAAAGCACCGATGATATAGAACCCTGCCATAATCGGAACAATTTTCTCTGTCAAAGAAGCAATTCTTGAAATTCCTCCGACAAATACGAATAGAGAAATTGCTGCAATAACGATACCAACAACCCAAGGATTAATACCGAATGCTGTTCCGAACGCATCGCTGATAGAGTTTGACTGAACCGCGTTACCCATGAATCCTAATGCAAATACAATAAGTACTGCGAAGATTCCTGCAAGAACTTTTCCGAATGTTCCCTTAAATGCTGCTCTGATGTAGTATACAGGACCACCTGTTACGACACCATCGTCACCGACTTGTTTGTACTTCTGAGCCATGAGTGCTTCAGCATAGATGGTTGCCATACCTAAAAAGGCACTTACCCACATCCAGAAGATTGCTCCCGGTCCACCCATAGCAATGGCTGTTGCTGCACCTGCAAGATTACCGGTACCAACCTGTGCCGCAATCGCTGTCGCTAATGCCTGGAAAGATGACATTCCGTCTTTGCCGGCTTTTCCGCTCTTCTTAAACAAACCGCCAAACGTTCTCTTCCACCCTTCACCAAATCCTCTGATCTGAATGAAACCAAGATTGAAGGTGAACCATAAACCTGTGCCTACGAGCGCAATGATAAGAATCTTATCTGCAAGCACGCCCTGAACCGCCAATACAATTTTGTTTAAATCCAAACAAATCCCTCCTCTTATAAATGTCTTCCATAGACATTATTTATGTTATATATAATACTTTATTTTGGAGGAAACTTCAATAACCTTGAATAAATTCACTTTTTTTTGTTAATTTTTTCATTATCTTTCAAAGCAAAAACCATTTTATCGGATTTATCGTTATAGATTTTTTCTATATTTATGCACTTTGCACATAGTCAAAAAAGGAGGTGTGCACACCTCCTTCTTCTGCAAAACTTATACCATGCATTCATGGATTTCTTCTTCTTCAATCCCTGCTTCCTGCATCATGTTTTTGATTTTTTCCAATTCACTCAACTCTGCGCACCACGACAGTCCGCACCCTGCTGAAATCGTTCTCGGTACAGGAATTAATCTTCCTGAAACCTGATGTTCTTTGCATGCCTTTTCCATAGCCATCGCATCTGCCGTTGTGTGAAATGTTACAACTAATTTTAATTCTTTCTTTCTCATTTTACTCAATTACGATTTCGAATTCTGAGCCTTTCTGTGTGGAAATTGCTTTTTTCCCATGGTCTTTTGCATATTTTTCCACATTTGTCTTCTGATGTGGTTCACTTACCAACACTTTGATTGGTCCTTTCGCTGTTTTTAACGCTTCTGCTGTCAGCATCAACGGCTCAGGACAAGAAAGTCCTCTTGCATCTACTTCTTTCATATTTTTTTCCTTCTTTCCTAGAGTAACATATTTCTCTTTTTATTTCTACCATTCTACTGTGTTTTTCTCTTGTTTCCTACAAATGCAATAGCAAATAATAAGATAATACAAATGACTGCTGCGATTTTTCCTTCCGCAGACGGTCCACCGATAACTGCTGCCGCTTCTTTTGTTGCAGGCGCTGCCGCTGCCGATGCCAGTTTTAAATTATGGCAGAGCGCTGCTCCTACAAAAAGTCCCGCTACCGTAACTGCCGCATCTGAAGAACCCTGTCCTGCCAAAACAAGTTGACGGAGAGGACAGCCTCCTGCAAGCGTTGCCGCAAATCCTACAATATACATTCCGAGAATATTCCATAAATGCTGTGAATGTGCCACCGGTTTTCCCGTAAAACTAAATGCAAAGTTTCCTGTTGCCACATTATAAACAAGCATAACAACGAACAATCCCGCAATCACTGTAAATAAGTCAAAGTTTTTCATTAAAAAGATGTCACGGATACTTCCGGCAAAACACATTCTTGATTTCTGTGCAAATGCTCCGAATACTAATCCGCCGATTAATGCAATCCAAATTGGTGCGTGCATGCTTCCCGGACCTGTTTTGCTACTGATTAAAAGTGATGAACCTACTAAAATAAGCACTAAAATTCCTACCATAAGCAACGGTAAAACCGCACCGCTTGTCTTATTTGTCTCATGCGCTCTTCCAAGACTGAATCCTTTTTTCAATGCCAAAGAACCCGTTATGATACCTGCAACAAATCCGATCAATGCCACATATGCATTCAAGTCTCCTGATGCCATACGCAGTACCATACGAAGCGGACAGCCTAAGAATAATAAAGATCCAATCATAATCATGATGCCCAATAAAAATCGAATCATTGGTGATGAACCTGCTGTTGAACGGTACTCTTTTGTCACAACCGAAATAATAAACGCTCCTAATACAATACCGATAATTTCCGGTCTCGCATACTGTACCACTGCCGCCTGATGCATGCCCAATGCTCCCGCTGTATCACGGATAAAGCAGGCAATACAAATTGCCATGTTTCCCGGATTACCTGTCATCGCCAATACAACTGCTACGATTCCGCAAACGACACCGGCAATCCCCAATTTCACTTTTGAATCTGATAAATTCATTTTCATTCCTCCTCGCTACTCTTCCTTTGCTAATTCTTCAATTGCTTTGATTGCAACTGTTATTTCTTCTTCCGTGTTATAGTGAGAAAAACTGAATCTGACAGCCCCCTGTTCCACCGTCCCAAGCGCCCTGTGCATAAGAGGTGCACAGTGTGCTCCCGGCCTTGTGGAAATATTGTATGTCATAAGCAGTTCGTCACTGACTTCAGAAGAATCATAATCTCCAATATTCAGCGTTACTATCGGGCAACGCTTTTCCGTTTCAAAATCCCCATATATTTTCACGTTTGGTATGTCTTTTACCCCATGATAAAACCGCCACATATGTGCAAGTTCTTTTTCCCGAATGGTTTCCATGCCTGTTTTCCGTATATATGATACACCTGCTCCAAGCCCCGCTATGCCGTGACCGTTAAGTGTTCCCGCCTCCAGTGCGGTAGGCATCTCTTTCGGGTGATGCTTATTGTATGTATCCACTCCGCTCCCACCACATTTGAGAGGTTTCAGTTCCAAACCGCTTCTGACATACATTCCTCCTGTCCCCTGCGGTCCTAAAAGCCCTTTATGTCCGGTAAAGCAGAGTATATCTATGTTCATTTCCTGCACATCAATCGGGTAAACTCCCGCAGTCTGAGAAGCATCTACAACAAATCTCAAACCGTGTTCTTTTGCCATTTCCCCAATTCGTTTAATATTCAACATATTGCCCGTCAGATTGGAGCCGTGTGTGCATATAATGGCTTTTGTATTCGGGCGGATTTCCTTTTCAAAATCTTCGCAGGAGACTATGCCTTTCTTGTCCGCCGGAAGAATTGTCAGTTCCACGCCTTTTTCTTCCATCTCATACAGCGGTCTCAGCACCGAATTATGTTCCATCTCCGTTGTGATCACATGGTCCTTCGGCTGTAAAAGCCCTTTGATTGCAATATTTAAACTCTCCGTCGAATTGTTGGTAAACACAATCTGTTTTGGACTTTCCGCTCCAAAAAAATGCGCCAATATGTCTCGCACCCCATAAATTGTTCTCGAAGCATCAAGGGAGGCGCTGTGCGCTCCGCGTCCTGCATTTCCCATGGAATTCATCGCTTCCACAACGGCATCGATAACTTCTCTTGGTTTCTGCATCGTTGTCGCTGCATTATCCATATATATCATGTTTATTTTCCTCTCATCTTCCGTTCTTCTGTCATTATTTTAATTATACTCCTCCTGTATATCCCAGTCTAATTGAAAACCATAATAAAAACGGTATAATTATAGATACTTTCTATGATTACACCGCTTTTAAATTAATAGTGATACATTTCTTTTACCATTTTGATGAATTTTTCCGTTATATGAGATAATCTGATGTCTTTATTATAGATCATATAAATATTTCTGACGCTATCGCCCTCAGTCAGAGGAAAACCTAACAGTTTTCCACTTTCCATTTCACGTTTCGCAGCCAGTTTGGAAATAATGGAAATCCCCATTCCGTTCTCCACAGAACGCTTAATTGTTTCCTGATTTTCTATACTGGCAACAATATTAAGAGATTCCACACTAAGCCCTTTTTTCTTCAACTGCTTTTCTGCCTCTTTTCTCGTTCCCGAGCCCTCTTCTCTCATAATCATCGGTTCTCTTTGAATCCATTCAGCATTTTCATCGTCTTTCTGCAACTTTCTGAATCGCTCCTGATTTGGCGTAATCACAATTAATTCATCTTCATAAAACGGCAGATATACACAGTGCTTTTTATCCAGCATCGTACCCGTAAATCCTATATCGATCATTCGGTTTACTACCTGTTCCACAACCTGCGCGCTGTCTGTTTCCTTTATTTTAAATTGTTCTTCCGGATATTTGTCACTAAATTTTGCCAATATTTTCGGCAGTAAATACTGTGCCGGTATGGTAGATGCGGAGATGGTAATACACGCTTTCTCCCCTTCTTCGCGGAAAAACGTCTCCTCAATCTCCCTTTCCAATTCCACCATCTTTTTCGCACATTTATACAGTTTTTCACCCTCGGCCGAAAGATTCACTTCCTTTGTATTTCTCACAAACAACCGAACGTTCAGTTCTTTTTCCAATGAAGATATGTGGGCACTGATTGTCGGTTGTGTCAAAAACAATTCTCTCGCCGCCTTAGAAAAACTTTTCTTTTCTGCGACATATACAAAAGCCTCTAACTGTTTTAAATTCATTAATATGCTACCCTTTCGCTTTCTGTCCCATTTCTCTTCGTTATTTTAATGCTGTCCATATATTCCACAATCAACTTAGCATTTTTTCTGCTTGTTTCTAAAGCATCTCGAATTTCTGCCATTGTAATTAAATCTTTTTCTTTAAACATGGAACAGATAATTTCTTTTGAATGCTCTATATAGGAAGTCAGCGTGTAGAGTTCTTCTCCTAATTTGACAATCTTTTTCTCTTCCATAAGAAGTAACAGAATATCTTCCACCGTTTCAAACGGCACTGTTCCAAAATCCACCTCCGAAACTTTAGGGAAGTCCAGTCCCGCTTTTTCAAAAGTAGTAAGCAGTTTACTCTCCACTTTCTGATAGACTTCATCTTTCACAATCTCGTGCTGAGGCAGGCTTAGAAATTCATTTCTTCTCTTCATCACGCCCTCCTCCACAAGACTTTCCAGATATAAATCAAACACATTCGGTTTTACTTTTTTTAGAAAAGTCATATGTATTTCTGCCTTCTGCATTCCGTATCGGTACAAATGTTTTCTATGGTATTCCTGAAGTGTCTTTGCCATATCTTCCTGAAGAGCCTTATCGTTTTCTCTATGCCATGTGTAACTGTCTTTTTTCATATGGAATATCTTTATGATACCTCTTTCTTCCAAAGACTCCGCATCTTGCTTCACTTCATCAGAGGATAACGCTGTCATTTTGGCAAGTTCTGCCACTGTCAACATAGTGTCTTTGCTGTTTTTAATGTGCATTTCAATAATATCTTCCGTTGAACCGGATTCTTTTCTCTTTAATTCTTCTATTGTCTCCTCATGAAAACGTTTTTTCTTTGTCGGATTCGGTTCAAGGACAACTCCGCCACCGATTGTTTCCATCGGAGAGTAGAAACGCACAATAAATTTATCGCCTCTTCTGAGCGCAATCTCTTCCTCCAAACGTAATTGCACATATCCGCTTTCTCCCGGACCGATTTCGTCCTTATCGAGCAATACCGCACGGCATAAAATCTCACTTGTACCCGTGAACAAATGAAGTCTTGTATGATTTGTCAAAATACGCATGGAAGACGGAAGAATATTCATCTTCACGTCCAAAAGCATCGTATTTTTCATATTATTCGGAGGTGCGAGGACACAGCCTCTGTGTATCTCACTTTTTTTCAAATTGGAAATGTTGATTGCCACACGCTGTCCCGCATAACATTTTTCTACATTTTCCCCATGTACCTGAATACTTCTTATCTTGCATTCTTTTCCTATCGGATACATCTGCAGAGTATCTTCTTTGCAGATTGTTCCCGCAAGAAGTGTACCCGTGATAATCGTCCCAAATCCTGACAGACTAAACACACGGTCAATCGGAAGGCGCGGGATTGTGTGTATATCTTTCTCCACAACCTCATCTGCCGTCAAACGTTCTATTGTTTCAATCAACTCTGGAATCCCCTGCCCCGTCGCTGCCGAAACTTTCACAACCGGTGCATTTTCAAGAAAAGTTCCTTCCAATTCTTCCTGAATTTCTTCCTCCACCAGTTCAAGCCACTCCTCATCAACCAGGTCGCATTTATTCAATACCAGTATACTTTTCTCGATGCCGAGTTCACCTAAAATATCCATATGCTCTCTTGTCTGCGGCATAATTCCTTCATCTGCCGCCACCACAAGCATAACCAAATCCATTCCGACAACACCAGCCACCATGTTATTGATAAACTTTTCATGTCCCGGAACGTCAATGATTCCAACTCTGTCACCGCTTTTTAAATCAAAATAAGTAAATCCCAAGTCAATGGTGATTCCTCTTCGCTGTTCCTCTTCCCAACGGTCTGTATTTCTCCCTGTGAGAGCCTTTATCAGCGTTGTCTTCCCGTGGTCTATATGACCTGCTGTTCCAATAATGATATTTTTCATATCTGTATAGCCTTTCTTATCGCCTTACCATCAGGCTTTCTCCTCAAAAATATGTGATTCTTTCAATTCCTGCACAATCGTTTTGAAAAAACGCTGCTCAATCGTTCTCACATCTAATATAATTTTGTCGTTCATCGTGCGCGGAATAATCGGAATCGGAAGGTGTCTCATTCTTTCTTCCAGTTCTGCCGTTGTAATGCAGTTCGGTTTAATTGTAACCGCCATACTTTCGATGCGCTCAAGAGGAAGCGAGCCCCCTCCAATCTGCGATTCACATTTTTCCAGTACGATTTCTGCCTTCGGCTTCATCTGCCTCAACATTCTCTGCAATGATTTCGCTCTTTTCGTCACATCTTCCAATGATTCCGTAATCATGTGAAGCGCCGGAATATTTTGAATCGCCCTCTCCTCTGAAAGATATTCGTGCAAAATCACGTCCAAAGTTGCCGCCGTAAATTTATCAATACGAAGCGCTCTTGTCATCTGATTTTTCTTCATCTTGTCGATATACGCTTTCTTTCCGACAATAATTCCCGCCTGCGCCCCACCTAGCAGTTTGTCACCGCTAAAGCAGACAATATCCGCACCGTGACGGATTGAATCCTGCACGGTCGGCTCATATGTCAAACCATATTTACTCAAATCAATAAGCACTCCGCTTCCCAAGTCCTCGATGACCGGAAGATGATATTTTTCTCCGAGCGGAACAAGTTCCTCTATGGAAACCGTATCCGTAAATCCGACAATACGATAGTTACTCGTATGCACTTTCAATAATGCACCTGTTTCCTCTGTAATCGCCTGCTCGTAATCCGCAAAATGGGTTTTGTTTGTCGTACCCACTTCCACAAGGGACGCGCCACTTTGTTCCATCACGTCAGGCACACGGAATTTACCGCCGATTTCCACGAGTTCACCGCGGGATACGATGATTTCTTTCCCTTTTCCCAGTGTATTTAAAATCAGCATAACCGCTGCCGCATTATTGTTTACCGCCATCGCAGCCTCTGCACCGGTAATCTTACACAACAGTTTTTCAAAATGTGAGTAACGTTCTCCACGTTTCCCCTCCTCCAAATTATATTCCAAATTGGAATATCCTGTTGCAATCTCTGCTACATACTGCATATGTTTCGGGCTGATTGGAGCACGCCCCAGATTCGTATGCAAAATTGTTCCCGTACCGTTAATAACGCTTCGTATGTCGGGTGTATTTATACTAATAACCTTTTTCTCTATATCTGATACAAGAGAGTTTATGCGTTCCAAAGCATTTTCTTCCGCGTCGCACTCTTTAATATATGCCCGCAGCGACTCCAATGCTTCCCTTATGGTTTCCACAACCGTCTCTCTCCCATAAGTTTCAATCAATTCCTGTATCTTTATATTTTCTAAAAGAATGTCTACCTTAGGTATATTGCGATATAAAAGATTTTTGTTCATTGTTTTTTCCTGCTAACGAAGACGAATGAGTTTTTCGCCTTTCTCTGTTACCTTTCCTATAATCGATACTTTCGTATCCATTTTCTTTTCTTCAAATTCTTTCATGATACTTTCCACTTCTTCCGGCGGAACACTAATCAGAAGTCCTCCCGATGTCTGTGGATCATATAGTAAATCCACATAATGTTCCTCCACCTGCGACATATCCACCTGTTTTCCTGAATATCCTCTGTTCTTATATGCTCCTGCCGGTACAAGCCCCATTTTCGCATAAGAAATCGCATCTTCAAAATAGGCAATGTCTTTAACGTTAATTTCAAATGTCACATCGCTTGCCACCGCCATCTCAACACAATGTCCCAGAAGTCCGAAACCTGTGATATCGGTACACGCATTGACCTGATGATTTTCCACAACTTCTTTTGCCTTTTTATTTAAAGATGCCATCGCAACCGTAACTTCTTTAACGGCTCTCTCTGATGCCATCTCCGCTTTGATTGCCGTATTGACAATTCCATTTCCAATCTGCTTTGTCAAAATAAGAACATCTCCCGGTTTACAGCCGTAATTTTTGAATATCTTGTCAGGGTGTACAAAACCGGACACACATAAGCCGTATTTCGGCTCATCGTCCTGCACGGAATGTCCGCCAACTAAGACCGCTCCCGCCTCTTTTACCTTGTCGGCACCGCCTGCCAATATCTCTCCCAGCACTGAAGGATCCAGACAATTCGGGAACCCGACAATGTTCAATGCAATCTTTGGTTCTCCTCCCATCGCATACACATCACTCAAAGAATTCGCTGCCGCAATCTGTCCAAACATATAAGGGTCATCTACTATCGGGGTGAAGAAATCGACTGTCTGAATCAGTGCTATATCATCTGTTACTTTGTAGATGGCAGCATCATCGGAGGTTTCAATTCCTACCAATAAATTGTCATCGTGAAACTTAGGTAACTTACCCAAAACTTGAGCAAGGGTCTCCGGACCTATTTTAGCGGCTCACCCTGCTGTCTTCGTCATCTGTGTTAATTTCATGTTTGAATTCATCTGTCTTCTCCTTTCCCCTTTACTATTATGGCTGCACAATTTTTGATGCGCCCGCCATTTTTTCTACGATTGTATACATATTTGTCACGGAGCCGACCGCCAACTTTTCCGTCAGACCATAGTAGTTCAGACATGTTCCGCAAGTCAAAATCTCTACTCCCTGCTCTGCAAGGTGTTTTAAATCTT
Organism: Faecalimonas hominis; assembly: GCF_054660755.1. Taxonomy (NCBI): domain Bacteria; kingdom Bacillati; phylum Bacillota; class Clostridia; order Lachnospirales; family Lachnospiraceae; genus Faecalimonas; species Faecalimonas hominis. The sequence continues at coordinate 9,710 of NZ_BAAHSH010000044.1, read as the reverse complement.
CAAGACAGTCAGATCCTTCTGCCGTAAGTGTTGCTCCTCCGTTATAGAACAACATTGTCTTTGGAAGAGTATCCAACTGTGTCACCGCAAAAATAAATCCTTTGATAAGCACTTTTCCAAGTTCATCATTTCCGCTTCCCATACGGTCTGAAGAAATTACAACTACCGTATTTTCTTCCGGCTGTGTTGGGCAACATGCTTCTTCCGCATCTTCTTTTATTGCTCCATTCATCTGTATCGTAACTCTGTATTCTTTCTCGGCAATCTTTTCAGAAGTAACTGTTCCACCGGCAGAAGATGCCATTTTTGTCACATTCTGTACGGCGACTTCATTATCAACCGCCACCTCGATCACTTCAGGTCCTGTAACCTCCTGCATCGCTTTCTTTGTTTTAATTACCGGAATCGGGCAGTTATCTCCCATTGCATTAACTTTTATCATTCTTATATCACCTTTCTCGTTTGATAAATTTAAATGTCCCTTACATTTCTTCACCTATAGAAACATTTTATCACTCCCTTTTCAAAAGGTAAACCTAAAAATGTCTATACTTCCTTTTTAATTCTTGGTATAATAACTTTATATGAACTGAAATTGATACGAAAGGATTTTAATATTATGTGGATAGCAGACGGCTGGAAAGATTATGAAGTCATCGACTCCTCAAAGGGAGAAAAATTAGAACGCTGGGGTAATTATACTCTCGTCAGACCTGATCCTCAGGTTATATGGGATACCCCGAAGACGCACAAAAGCTGGAAAAAAATGAACGGGCATTATCACCGCAGCAAAAAAGGCGGCGGAGAGTGGGAATTTTTTGATTTGCCTGAGCAGTGGCAGATTCATTACAAAGACCTTACATTTAATCTGAAACCATTCAGTTTCAAACATACGGGACTTTTCCCTGAACAGGCGACTAACTGGGACTGGTTCTCAGAGAAAATCCGCAATGCCGGACGCCCGATTAAAGTGTTAAATTTATTCGCCTACACAGGCGGCGCTACACTTGCGGCTGCCAGCGCGGGAGCAAGTGTTACCCATGTGGACGCCTCCAAAGGTATGGTTACATGGGCAAAAGAAAACGCAGTTTCCTCAGGACTTAAAGATGCGCCTATCCGCTGGCTTGTGGACGATTGTGTCAAATTTGTAGAAAGAGAGATACGCAGAGGCAACCATTATGACGCCATCATTATGGATCCCCCTTCTTACGGACGGGGACCTAAAGGGGAGATATGGAAAATCGAGGACGCCATTCACCCGCTGATAAAACTCTGCACACAGATTTTATCTGATGATCCTCTGTTTTTCCTTATTAATTCATACACAACAGGTCTTGCGCCTTCCGTCCTCACTTATATGCTTGCGACAGAATTAAAAAAATTCAACGGAGTTGTAGACTCACAGGAAATCGGACTTCCTGTTTCCGGCAACGGACTTGTTCTTCCTTGCGGTGCATCAGGCCGTTGGGAAAGAAAATAAAACATATGCAAAAGAGGAGAAACCCGTCAAGTTTCTCCTCTTTTTATTGTTCTCTCGCTTCTCTTCTCAATATATCAATCGCCTCATCGAGTGTACGGATTACCCTCCACGCCCGACGGCGCGTTTCCATATCCGGCTGTACCAAATCCGGAACCATAATCACATCTACGCCCGCCTTCGTCGCGGATTCCACGCCGGCAGGTGCATCTTCAAAAGCAACACAGTATTCCGGTCTGACTTCCAAAAGTTTGCACGCTTTCTCATAAATCTCCGGAGCAGGCTTCGACTTTGTCACCATATCTCCGCAGACAAACAAATCAAAATATTCATACAGACCTGCTCTTTGAAACATCTCCCTGACATATTCTTTTCTCGATGAAGTAACCACTGCCATGCGATACCCTAACTGTTTTGCATACCGGATCAGTTCTCTTGCTCCCGGTTTCACCGACAGCCCTTCCTTTTCCACAATACCGTAAAAATTCTCTCTCGCCAAATCACGAAATCTGTCATTTGGGAAATCTTCACCGAACACCTTTTGAAAATATTCTCCCCTTCCCTTTGCATTCATTCCAAGCGTGTTATAAATATGCTCCCCAATATTTCCGTATCCGAGAGTATTTCCCGCCATATTCCATGAACGCTGTACAACTTTTTCTGAATCAAAAATCAATCCGTCCATATCAAACAGTAGTGCTTTCAGCATACGCCCACCTCGCTTCTTTATGATTTTATTGCCTGATAAATACGGGAAACCGGCAGACCGACCACATTATAATAATCCCCTTCTATCTTCTCTATAAAAGGAGCAAACAATCCCTGAATTGCATACGCGCCTGCCTTATCCATATATTCGCCTGTATCCAGATAGTTATTTATCTCTTTCTCGCTCATCGGATAAACAAATACTTTTGTTTCCACCGCATCGTTTATCATTTTCTTCTCTCCACTTTCATCATAACACAAAATAGCAATGCCCGTGTAAACTTTATGTACTTTTCCCTGAATGCCCTGAATCATTTGAAAGGCCTCCGCTCTGCTTTTAGGTTTTCCCAACACCTTTCCTTCGTGGGACACAATTGTATCCGCTCCTATAATGATTATATCATTTTTCCCCACCATTTCCGATACATGGTTTGCTTTTAAAAGAGATAATTCTTTTACAATCTCCTCGGGCGCACTGCTCTCATAAATTTCTTCCTTGTCACTGACCAAAATTTCAAACTGCATTCCTATCTGCTCCAAAATCTCTTTCCTTCTCGGAGAAGCCGATGCCAAAATAATCTTTTTCATTTTCTTTCCTCCCTGTTCAAAAAACACCTGCATCGCAGGTGTTTTCAATGTTTTATCTCTCTTCTAATTTTTGAATCATTTCTTCACAAATCTGAAGAACTGTCTTTCCATCTGTATTCACTGTAACATCTGCCACTTCTGCATATTTGTCAGCGCGCTCTTCCATCATTTTACAAATCCATTCTATATTTTTATTGCCTTTCAGTAACGGACGTTCTCCGTTCTCCTTCACTCTTTCTAAAATCACTTCCGCAGATGCGGTCAGAAGAACAACTTTCCCCTGTTTCTTTAGTTTGTCAATGTTTTCCTCCCGAAGTACGATTCCTCCTCCACAGGAAATAACGATATGTTCTCTTGATTGTAATTCTTCCAGCAATTCCGTTTCCAGTTGGCGAAAATGTTCTTCTCCATATTGAGAAAATATTTCTTCCACTGACATACCCGCCCTGTTTTCAATCTCTTTATCCATCTCCACCACGTCCATGGCAAATCTCTCGCCCATATACTCTGCCAGTGTGGTTTTTCCTGTTCCCATAAATCCTGTCAAAACAATATTATGAGGGAAAAGTTTCTTCCCTTGAATACGTTTCCAATTCCATGCAATACATGAAAATACATTCATAATCTCTTCTTTATATGGATTGCCTTTCAACTTTTCTTCCAGTCTTTTTACTCTCTTCTCTCTCTGCATCGGCTGTAAAATCAGCATTCCGTGTTCTTCTTTATATTCCAACATTTTTTCAAAAATGTCACTTCTCTCTGTTAAATCCTCAATCAGCTTTTCGTCACACAAAGCAAGTTGTTCTCTGTAAAGTTCCAAATCATTCATACTTTTCTTTCCTTTCCTCTTTTATGGAAATTGCTACTACTTAATCATATACAGAGTATACAAAACTCTTGCATATTCTGCAACAAAAAAATAGAGAGTATATACTCTCTATCTTTCATCTCTCTGTCTCTTAAATGGACCTGAGGGGAATCGAACCCCTGTCCGAAAGCCCGTCCATTCAGGCATCTCCCATCACAGTCATCATTTTAACATTCCCTCCGCTGACCGTCTGATGACGAACTGTCAGTTTCAGTAGCCTGATGGATTCTTCCATTCCCTCAAGGCATTGGAAATGAAGTGCCTCACCTCGTCGAAGCCGGTTACTTAAGCAGTGAGTGACTCAAGGCCGACTGCTGCCACTAGGCAGCGTACGCTAAATTTTCGTCTGCGTTTAATTTTAATTTGCGGATTGTTATGCGGTCCCGCACCGCAGATGGCTTCCCAAACTTCAGAACCCCCGTCGAAACCAGTACAAGCCCTGGTTTTTATACAGATTCATTATAGTGTAGCGTTTTACACTTGTCAAGGCTCTCCCTAATCTAAACCGAGAATCTCTGCCAACACTTCTATCATAATCTCATTTGTGCATGACTTCACATATCCCATCATATGCAAAGAAATCTCGTCCTGTTTCTGAACCTCCGTTAATTTGTCATTATGTTTTGTCTGGTCAATCAACTGGATTAACTGTGGCGTCAGTTCTTCATAAATTTCCACTGTTGTTTCCGTCACCAATTTACTCAATGCCTCTTTCGTTGTCGGTACCATTTTTCCTCCTATCCCAAATTACGAATTTTAAATTCTCTCTGCGCCTCTCTCTTTTGATCTTTCTTTGCAATATCATCACGTTTATCATATAATTTCTTACCTCTTGCAAGTCCGATTTCTACTTTTACCAAACTGCCTTTAAAATAAACTTTCAAGGGAACGATTGCCATTCCCTTTTCCTTTGTCTTTCCAAGCAATTTGTTAATTTCAGACTTATGCAGAAGAAGTTTCTTCACACGGAGAGGATCTTTATTGAAAATATTTCCTTTTTCATACGGACTAATGTGCATTCCGTAAATAAACATTTCTCCATTTTCAATTCGGATAAATGATTCTTTGATACTGCATTTTCCCATACGGAGCGATTTCACTTCCGTTCCATGAAGGGAAATTCCCGCCTCATAGGTGTCTAAAATAAAATAATCATGATACGCCTTTTTATTATTTGCAATTAATTTTCCCTCTGTCTTTGCCATAGTTCTACTCTCCTTCTGCAAGTTCAAAATCAATTGTTCTCTGTAACTTGTCTACATCCAACACACGAACATTTACAGTCTGTCCAAGTTTATATACTTTATTTGTATGCTCACCCACCATCTCATATCTCTCTTCGTAATAATTATAATGGTCATCACACATATTTGTCACATGAACAAGACCTTCTATCGTGTTGGACAGTTCAACGTACATTCCCCATTTTGTTATACTTGAAATCACACCTTCAAAAGTCTCTCCGATGCGCGATTCCATATATTCCGCCTTCTTCAGTTTTACCGTTTCGCGTTCAGCTTCTTCCGCCCGTCTTTCCATTTCGCTGGAATGTTTCGCCACTTCCGTCAATATTCCTTCATAATGTTCCCTGCGGTTTGCATTCATACGTCCCCGTATATTTTCCTTAATAATGCGGTGAATCTGCAAATCCGGATAACGTCTGATCGGAGAAGTAAAATGACAGTAGTATGGCGCGGCAAGACCAAAATGTCCCGTATTGTCCGGAGTATATTTTGCCTGCTTCATCGAACGAAGCGCCAGTCTGCTAATCAGCATTTCCTCCGGCGTTCCCTCCACTTTCGTCAGAAGTTTCTGCACTTCTTTCGGTCTCACCTCATTGTTCGCAATATGAAGAGAATATCCAAAATTGTTGATGAAAATAGCCAGTTTCTTGATTTTCTCCTCGTCCGGTGTTTCATGGGTACGGTATACAAACGGTATTTCCTGCCAAAAATAATCTTCTGCCACCGTCTCATTTGCAATCAGCATAAAATCTTCAATGATTTTCGTTGCCACATTTCTGTCATACGGTTTTAGTTCCAACGGTTTACCGTTTTCGTCCAGTACCATTTTTGTTTCAGGAAAATCAAAATCAATCGAACCTCGTTTCTTACGTTTCTCCCGCAAAATGCCCGCCAGTTCTTCCATCAGTTTAAACATCGGGCAAAATTCTTTATATTTCTCAATCTCCTGTTCATCATTGTCTTCCAAAATCTTTTTCACGCTCGTATAACTCATTCGTCTGTTGACACAAATAACCGTTTCTGCAATCTTATGATCAATCACTTCCCCTTTTGGAGTAATCGTCATAATACAACTGAGCGCAAGCCTGTCCTCACCTTCATTTAGTGAACAGATTCCGTTTGAAAGAGCGTGTGGCAGCATCGGAATAACCCTGTCCGCCAGATATACACTCGTTCCCCGTTTATACGCTTCTCTGTCCAACGCGCTTTTTTCCTGCACGTAGTTTGCCACATCTGCGATATGCACACCGAGCAAATAGTTATTTCCCTCTCTTCTTATGGAAATGGCATCGTCCAAGTCCTTTGCGTCCTCCCCGTCAATCGTCACCATGTCCCAGTCACGAATATCCATTCTGCCCGCCATATCCGCAGGAATAATCTTATCTCCGACACGCTCGGCCTGATTCATTACCTTTTCCGGAAAATCCACCGGCAAATCAAAGTCTTTCACAATCGACATGATATCCGTTCCCGGCTCATTGATATGCCCGATAATCTCCACCACTTTTCCTTCCGGTTTCTTTCCCGATTTGCCATAAGAAGTCAGTTCCACTACAACTTTATGTCCGGTCACCGCACCTTTAGACCTCTCAAGGGGCACAAACACGTCCTGCAGAAACTTCGCATTGTCCGGTATAACAAATCCGAAATTTTTGTTCCTCTGAAAATATCCGACCAACTGTGTCGTCCCATGGGAGAGAATCTTCGTAATCTTTCCTTCTCTTCGCTTTCCTTCCGGTGTGGCTTTAATAACCACTTCTACGCTATCGCCGTGGAATGCTCCGTTAATATCGTCCTCTGAAATAAAAATATCCTCATCTTCTCCCTCGACTGTGACAAATCCGAATCCGCGCTGATGTGCCTGATACGTTCCGACAAGACTTTTCGCCTCTCCCTTTACATATTTTCCTTTCTTGGAAACTCTGATTTTTCCCTCTGCCTCAAGGGAATCCAAAATCTTCTTCAATTCTCCTCTTTCTTCTTTCGGCACCTGCAAAAGAATGGCAAATTCTTTTATCTTCATCGGCACATAAAATTCATCACAGATAAAATCATATATCATCTTTTTTCTTTTCTCAAAAATCTCATTCATCTTTTCACTTCCTTTCTCCGTATACATGGCAATCAAAAAGGAACACCCTACCTGAATAGAGTGTTCCACTTTCTTCCATCATACATTATGCAAATACTTTTAAGTTCAAAACTGCTGCTAATACAACGAATAAAATTGCTAAGAACTTTGTTGATTTTACTAAAGCACCTTCCATAGAACGTCCTTTATTCTGTCCCCAGTAAGTATCGGCAGCACCACTGATTGTTCCAAGTCCTGCAGATTTACCTTCCTGAAGTAGTACGATTGCTGTCAATGCGATACAGTCTATTGCAAATAAAATTGTAATTACCATCTTTAAAATTTCCATTCAAATACACCTCCTACGGATAACACTAGGATTAGTGTATCACAAACACCGTCAAATGGCAAGATTTTCTTTAAAAAGATTCTTGTATTTTCCCGTTTCTGCAAGTTCTTCTTCTATCCTCAACAGTTGATTATATTTGGCAGTTCTCTCTGACCGGCACGGCGCTCCCGTCTTTATCTGACCGGCATTAAGTCCCACCGCAATATCTGCGATTGTGCTGTCTTCCGTTTCCCCTGAACGGTGGGAAATAATAGCCTTATACCCTGCATTTTTCGCCATTTCCACCGCTTTTACCGCCTCCGTAAGTGTTCCTATCTGATTCACCTTTATTAAAATGGCGTTTGCTATATGCTGCCTGATCCCTCTTTCTAGTTTCTGTGTATTTGTGACAAATAAATCGTCCCCAACGAGTTGAATGTCCTGCCCAAGTCTTGTCGTAAGCAGTTCCCAGCCTTCCCAGTCCCCCTCGTCCAACGGATCCTCTATGGAAACAATCGGAAATTCCGTCAACAGTTCCTCATAATAATCTATCATTTCTTCCGCCGAGTAAACTTTTCCCTCCCCGGCAAATACATATTTATTTAGTTTTTTATCATATAACTCCGATGCCGCCACATCTAACGCGAGGACGACATCTTTTCCCGCTTTATATCCTGCTGTTTCTATCGCTTTTACGATGAAAAACAACGCCTCTTTTGCATCTGAAAGTTCAGGGGCAAATCCTCCCTCGTCTCCAACTGCGGTTGCCTTTTTTTCCTCTTTCAAAATTTGTTTCAAACGATGATAGACTTCCGCACCTATCCGCAATGCTTCTCGGAAACATTTTGCACCCGCAGGCATAATCATAAACTCCTGAATATCAATCAAATTGTCCGCATGGCGTCCTCCATTTAAAATATTCATCATAGGAATCGGCATTGTGTCGGCATTTACCCCGCCCAAATATCTGTAAAGGGGAATATCAAGCGCTTTCGCTGCCGTCTTCGCCACCGAAAGCGAAACGCCCAGCATCGCATTTGCCCCCAGATTCGATTTGTTCTCTGTCCTGTCTATTTTCAACAGGATACCGTCTATTTTTTCCTGCTCAAAAACATTTATCCCGATAATTTCTCTCGCAATCGCATCGTTGACGTGATGAACCGCTCTTGTCACTCCAAGTCCGTTATACCGCTCGTCCCCGTCACGGAGTTCCACTGCCTCATATTTCCCTGTGGAAGCGCCTGAAGGTACGGACGCTCTCCCTACAATATTCTCTCCCACAAGAACTTCCACCTCAATTGTAGGGTTCCCTCTTGAATCTAAAATTTCTCGTGCGTATATATCTTGAATTGGCAAATTTTTATACATCATATTTTTCCTCCTTCTGTATCATATTATTACCAAGATATATGTTCTAATTCGTTGACAATTGATATTCAGAGCGTTACAATTTTATAAGAAAAAGAAACAGAAACATCAAGGGGTATACAAATGAAAACAAAATTAAAATCTTTCTCTTTACTAACCGGAAGTATTCTTTTAATGGCGGTGGGAATTTATTTTTTCAAATTCTCAAACAACTTCACTTTTGGTGGAATTACAGGTCTTGCGGTTCTCGTCGCAAAAACCGGATTTATGTCCGCCGGTGATTTTACCTTCATTATGAATATGGTACTTCTGTTAATCGGTTTTCTTATTTTAGGAAAAGATTTCGGTATTATGACCGCCTACTGCAGTATTCTTCTTTCCGTAGCACTGTCAACACTGGAAAGACTTTTCCCAATGACAAAACCGATGACGGATCAACCGATGTTGGAGTTGATTTTTGCCATCGCACTTCCGGCGATTGCATCAGCAGCACTTTTCAATATGGGGGCGTCCAGCGGTGGAACGGATATTCTTGCCATGATTGTAAAGAAGTATACGAGTTTTAATATCGGAAATGCTCTTCTTCTGAGCGATATCGTGATCACCTTATTAGGTTTCTTTGTTTTCGATATCAAGACCGGTCTTTATTCGGTTCTCGGACTCGCTGTCCGTTCACTGATGATTGACAACGTGATTGAAAGTATGAATTTAAGCAAATATTTCAATGTTGTGTGCAGCGATCCCGAACCGATTTGTGATTTTATCGTTCACGAATTGAACCGAAGTGCGACAACCTGTCTTGCCAAAGGCGCTTTTTCGGGAGATGACCGTTACATCATCTTCACTGCACTGAACAGGTCACAGGCGGTAAAATTAAGAAACTTTATCAAACAGCAGGAACCGGGAGCATTTATTCTGATTTCTAACACAAGTGAGATTATCGGTAAAGGATTTCATTATGTATAAAAATAGAGGAGGCAGTAACCTGTCTCTTAACCACAACTCCGAGCCCACGAGACTAAGGCCAAACACGTATGACGTCTTCTGCTTGAAAAAAA